>DASSUA010000356.1:0-2525 GCA_035707525.1 Pseudonocardiaceae bacterium | reverse complement strand
CCAGCCCCCCGATGCCGCAGTACCCACCCGCCGCCAACCTGGCGCCGCCCGAGCCCGTCTCCGGCGCCCCAGCGCCAATGCGACCCGTCTCCGGCGCACCGGCGCCGGCCGGCCCGATGTCCGGCGCACCGGCGGCAGAGTACGGCAGGCATGTTCCGCCGCCGCCACCGCCGGGGATCACCCCCATCCCCCGGCGGCCGATGACGTCCGTGTCGAACCGGCCGGCCGCCCCGCGACCCGCCTCCGCTCCTCCCGCCTCCGCTCCCCCTTCCTACGGACCGCCGCCCCGGCGCCCGATGGCCGCCCCGGTCCCGGAGCCGGTCGCCGCGCCACTTCCGCCCCCGCCCCCCCCGCCGGCTGCCGAGCCTGCTCCCGCAGCCGCGTCGGCGAACCGGTCCGGGCGCGCCGCAGGGTTCGGCATCACCGACTACTCGCCGCCGATGCCGGCCCAGCGCCCCGTCCACGACGAGCCCCGGTGGGGCGGCGGTGACGCGGGCCAGCATGCGGCGGAGCCGGCGCAGCCGCCCGGCTCCCGGGCCAACTGGCCGCTGGTGAGCCCGTACGGCGAGGCGGAGGACCCGCCCGCGGTCGGTCTGGACCCGCTGCCGGAGCGCCGGGAGGGTCGGGTCAAGCCGCCCTGGCAGTCCGACGACATGCCGGCCGAGCCGCCCATGCTGCGCCTGGTGGAGCCGCCGCCACTGGCCGATCCGGCACTACGTGACCCGCTCATCGGCGGCTACGGGGGCGAGCTGCCGACCGACGTACGGCTGGACCCGCCGCCGCTGCGGCTCGTCGAAGGCGAGGGCAACGGCCGTTCGATCCCGCGGGGGCGGCGCAACGCCCTGGTCGACCGGTCGCCCGAACCACCCGTCCCCAACGGCGACGACAACGACCTGCTGATCTTCGCGGAGGCACGGTCGGCCTGGTTCACCGGGCGGAGCGAGGACGAGGTGCCGTCCTGGGAGACCTCGGCCGACTCCGGATGGCAGGCGGCCGAGCTGGCGGCCGAGCCGTCGGTCGGCGCCTCGAACACCGCCGGGCTGCCCCGCCGGGTGCCTCAGGCCAACCTGGTGCCGGGTTCACCGACCGTGCCCGACCGTCCGCTGCGGATTGTCCGTGACCCGGGCAGCATCGCTGAGCACACCAACGGATACTTCCGGGGCTGGCGGCGCGGTCGCGAGATCGGCGGGTACGCGGTGGGCGGGCGGCCGGGCCGCGACAGCGCACACGGCTGGGACTTCTCCCGGGACCACGGGAGTGGCGAGTACGAACAGCAGCCGCAGTACGAGTACCGCCAGGCGGCGTACCGCTCCTGAGGCGGCCTGCCGGGCTCTTCAAGATCGCGATCACGACAGCGGGGTGTGCGGTTCGGCTGCACACTTCGCTGCTGTGATCGCTGCCCGCGGTTACCGGCCTTCGACGCGACAGGTCAGGGCCTACCACGCGCGCTTCGACAGCACGCGCGCTTCGACAGGCTGAGCGACCCTGGCCAGGGCGCCCCGCAGGGCGTCCGGACCAGGGTCGCTCGGCCGGAGGACTTTAGTGTCAGGCGCGTGCCGCGGTGCGCTGCCGGCGCATCGACAGCACGTACTCGACCAGCGAGATGAGCACGTGCTTGGTCGACTCGCGCCCCCGGGCATCGCAGGTCACGACCGGCACCTCCGGCGAGATCGCCAAGGCGTCCCGTACGTCGTCCGCGCCGTGGTACTGAACCCCGTCGAAGCAGTTGATCGCCACGAGGTACGGCAGCTGCCGGTGCTCGAAGAAGTCGATCGCAGCGAAGCAGTCCGCGAGCCGGCGCGTGTCGACGAGCACGACCGCCCCGATGGCCCCCCGCACCAGCTCGTCCCACATGAACCAGAACCGCGTCTGGCCCGGGGTGCCGAACAGGTACAGGATCAGATCGCGGTCGATCGTGATCCGGCCGAAGTCCATGGCCACCGTCGTGGTTGTCTTGCCCGGCACCTGGCGGTTGTCGTCTACGCCCTCGCCAGCCGACGTCATGATCGCCTCGGTGGTCAACGGCGTGATCTCCGAGACCGAGCCGACCAACGTCGTCTTGCCGACGCCGAAGCCGCCAGCTATGACGATCTTCGCAGACGTCACTCGTCCAACCATCGAGCGGGGCGCCATCTCAGAGCCTCCGAAGTCCACTCAGCACCCTCTCCAGCAGTTCTGTGCCCACCACGTCGTTATCTTCGAACGAAGTTGGCTCGTACACCGCAACCAGGCCCTCCGCTGCCATGTCGGCGATGAGCACCCGCGCCACGCCGAGCGGGAGCTGCATCCGCGCGGCGATCTCGGCGAGTGACTGCAACCGGCCATCGCACAGAGCGGCGATGTACTGCTGCTCCCGACCGTGGCCGGCAGTGTCCCGGCCGCCCGCGGTTCGGCCACGCACAGTGGTCTCAACCAGGGCCTCCAACGCGATCTCCAGCCGAGGCCTGGTCCGTCCACGGGTGACGGCGTACGGGCGGACCAACGCACCGGTCGGCTCATCGCGATCGGTCATCGCCGTTCACCCC
>DASSUA010000355.1:0-6467 GCA_035707525.1 Pseudonocardiaceae bacterium | reverse complement strand
AGAACGACGGCCAGCCGCAGTGCGAGTCGAACTTCGTCTCGCTGCGGAACAGTTCGGCATCGCATGCCCGGCACCGGTAGACGCCGACTGTCTTGGTGTCGACGTACTCGCCGGCCCACGGCCGCTCCGTGCCGGCCTTGCGCAGCACGGCGTACTCCGCGTCGCTGAGTTGCTCCCGCCACTGCGCGTCGGACTTGACCACCTTCGGGTTTACGCCCACAACGGGTTCCATAGCTCCACGGTAATGCCGTTCACGGCCGCACTCGGGTTACCGTTGGCTTATGGCCGGCCGCGAACTGTTCCAGGAGCCAGAGCCTTCGTCCGGCCCGCAGGGGCGCTTCGCCGACGACCTGATCGGGCTGGATCCGAACGACCCCGAGGTGCAGGAGTTCGCGGCGCATCTGGACCGGATCGAGCGCGTCAGGCCGCCCGCGTTCACCGTAGAGGGCGCGCTGGCCGGGGTGGACGACTTCGCCCAGTCGGCCAACCGTGCCGGCGGCGGCCGTCGGCTGGCGGCGGTCGTGATCGTCGGTCTGATCCTGCTGGGCGTCGTCCTGGTGGTGTGGGACGCCCTCGTATTCGTCGTAACCACGCTGCTCATCTGAGCCGGCTCCCTATCCCACCACCCCCGTCCAGCCATGCGCACTCGGGGAGCTTCAGTTCCAAATGTGCAACTGAAGCTCCCCGAGTGCGCATTTAGGGCGGGCAGATCGTGCCGTTGCGCGGCACCTCGCCGTCGATCAGGAACCGCTGCACCGTCGAGGTCACGCACGGGGTGCGCGGAAACGCCGCGTGGCCGTGGCCCTGCCAGGTCAGCAGAACGCCCCCGGCCAGGGCGTCGGCCATCCGCTGGGTGCCGGCCAGGGGGGTGATCGGGTCACCCTCGGCGCCGAGCAGCAGCACCGGGGGAGTGTTGGGAGCGCGCGGGGACGGCACGGTCGCCGTGGGTACCGGCGCTCCGCTGCAGGTCAGCAGCCGGATGGCGAACAGCGCGCCGAACATCGGGCTGCGGGTGCGCCAGTCGGCGGCGAGCTGCTCGGCGCGGTCCGGCGGCACCCTGGTCGCGGTGTCGTTGCACGCGGTGAGCAGGGCCGCGTCCAGCCGTGGGGGCTGCTCGTCGGAGAACTCCAGCAGCGGATCGACGAACTCGGCGAGCCCCTCGACGTTGCCGCCGGCGGCGGCCTGCAGAGCGGCGGTCAGCTCGGACCACCGCTCCCGGTCGGCGAGACCGACCAGCAGCGCGCTGTACATGATCCCGGCGTCGACCCTGGTGAGGCCGTCGCGGGCGATCACCGGCTGGGCGCGGAGGCGGTCGGCCAGGGCGGCGATGGCGGCCCGCGGGTCCGGGCCGAGCGGGCAGCCGGGTGAACTGGTGCAGGTGGCCGCATACGCGTCGAGGGCGACCTCGGCGGCGGTGGCCTGGTCCTGGGCGACGCCGATGGCGTCGAGCGTCGGGTCCGGGGCGCCGTCGAGGACGATGCGGCCGGCCGTGAGCGGGAACAGCTCCAGGTAGGCGGCGAGCACCCGGGAGCCGTCGCCGAACGCGACCGCGTTGACCCGCTCGGCGCCCAGCCTCTGGCGCACCACGTCCAGATCGTTGGCCGAGCGCAGCGAGTCGATCAGCGAAAGCCGCTCGTCGATGTCCTGCACGCACTGCTGGGTGGCCTCGTTGGCGGCCTCGAGCACGGTCCTGGCCGGCTGCTGGCCGGCCGGGTCGATGCCGAGCAGTTGCTCGCGCACGTCCCCGGTGATGCACCGGATGCCCTGGGAGCCGCCGGTGCCCCGCCGGTCGAACCCGATCAGCGCGAACGTCTGCAGCATCTCGGGGGGCAGCTGGTTGGCCAGCCGGCCGGCGAGCAGACGGCCGGGCTCGCCGCCGACGTCACCGACGATGACCAGCGGCACCCCGGTGCCGACCCGCAGCACCGCGATGTCCTGGGAGCCGCCGAAGCGCCGGCCGCGCGTCTGGTCGGGGTGCAGCGGCACGCTCACCGAGCCGCACTCGTAGGTCAGGTCGGCCCGGCTGACCTCGGCGCCGAGACGGCGCCGCATCAGGCCGGTGCAGTCCTCGAACTCGATCGCCGCCGTGCCCGGCGGGGTCAGCTGCGGCAACGCCGCCGGGCCCGGCGCCGTCGTGGTCGGCGGCCCGGGCGGCAGTGGCGCATCGCGCACCGCCACCGCCGGCCGGTCGGACGGCCCGACGGCGCACCCGCCGAGCGTCACCGCCAGCCCGGCCGCGAGCGACGCGACCAGCGCCCTCACCAGCGGGTGGAACGGCGCGGGGCTTGGCACGCCGGCAGCATCCCAACCCGCTGGTGAGGCCGGAGTGAACGGCGACATCCCGGTCCCCGGGTCAAGCGGACCCGCTGACCCGCTGACCCGCGGACCCGGGGACCGGCCGCCGGAGCGGACGTTTCGTCTTTGATCTCCGTGACCAATGAGTCAACGGAACCACCGCCTGTTGACACATTGGTCACGCCGATCAGAAGTTTGTTATGAATCCGATCGCGCCACGTGGCTACTTCAACCGGTCGGCACGGCCCGCGGCCCCGTCAGGCGCGGCGGCAGCGGCGGGCTGACCAGCTTCGGGCGCTCCAGGGGGTTCGGCCGGTGTGGCGGGTGCTCGACCAGCAGCCGTTCGACCACCTCGATCGCCTGCTCCAGCTGCGGGTCGACGCCCGCCGCGTAGTCCTGGGGAGCGATTTCCACCTCGATGTCCGGGTCGGTGCCGTAGTTCTCGACCCGCCAGGACACGTCGTCGAAGGCGAACGAGTACTCCGGCTGCGTCGTGATCGTGCCGTCGGCCAGGCGGTGCCGCGGCCAGACGCCGATCACGCCGCCCCAGGTCCGCTTGCCGATCAGCGGCCCCAGCCCCATGAGCTTGAAGGTGTGGCTGAAGATGTCGCCGTCCGAGCCGGCCCACTCGTTGGTCAGGGCGACCATCGGACCGGCCGGCGCGTCCAGCGGGTACGGCTCGGGAACCCCGTAGCGCGGGTAGTTGTAGCCGAGCCGGCGCCGGGCGAGCTTGGACAGCAGCAGTTGGGAGACGCTGCCGCCGCGGTTGTAGCGGACGTCGACGATGAGCGCGTCGCGGTCGTGCTCGGTCAGGAACGCCCGGTGGAACTCGGCGAACCCGTCCGGGCCCATGTCCGGGATGTGCAGGTAGCCGACCCGGTCGCCGGTGCGCTCACGGACCAGCTCACGGTTCGCCTCGACCCAGTCGCGATAGCGCGCCGGGCCCTCGTCGCCGATCGCCCGCACGCTGACCAGCCGGGGCGGCTCGTCGCCGGTGCGGACGGTCAGCTGCACCTCCTGATGGGCCAGGTGCACCAGCCGCTCGCCGGGCGAGGCGGGGGAGATCCCGTCGAGCTGGCCGACCGGCTGGCCGTTGACCGCGAGCAGCTCGTCGCCCTCCCGGACGCCGGTGCCCGGCCGGTTCAGCGGCGAGGTCGCCGCGGCGTCCCACACGTCGCCGCGCAGGATGCGCCCGAACCGGTAGGTGCCACGGGCCGGGTCGAACTCCCAGTCCACACCCAGGAAGCCCTGCCGGTAGTCGGGGCCGTCGCGGTACTCGCCGCCCATCTCGTAGGCGTGCGAGGTGCCGAGCTCGCCGTGCAGCTCCCACAGCAGGTCCGACAGCTCGGAGCGGGTGGTGACCCGGTCGACCAGCGGCAGGTACCGCTGGAACATCGCCTCCCAGTCGATGCCGGACATGTCCTCGGTCCAGAAGTGGTCCCGCTGCAGCCGCCACGCCTCGCGGAACATCTGCCGCCACTCGGCCGCCGGCCGCACCGAGACCTTGACCCGGTCCAGGTCGACCCAGCCGCTGGAACGGCCGGGCTCCCCGTCGTCCGATGGCCGTTCGCCGGCCCGGATCACGCGCAGCCGGTTGCCGCTGCGGTACAGCAGCGTGCGGCGGTCGGGGCCGAGCCGGAAGTCGGTGACCTCATCGAGGATTCGCTCCTCCTGCTGCTTGTCCAGGTCGAACAGCTCGAGGCGGCCCTTGGCGTCGGGCACCGGGCTCGGCGGCCAGTCCTCTTCGCGGCTGCCGTCGACGGGGAACGTCGTGTAGAGCACCTTGCCCTTGATCCCGGCGATCCCGCCGTAGCGGCCCTCTTCGACCGGGAAGGCCACCAGGCGGCCGGGGAGGCCGTCCAGGTCGATCTCGACCCGCGGCGGCGAGTCGTCGGTCAGCTCCTCGGTGGCCTGCCGGACCTGCTCGGCGCCCTCGCTCTGCACCGGCTTGGGGCGCGGCGCGAACGGCGACCGCACGTCACTTCGCAGGGCGATCGCGTACGGGCGCTCGCCCCGCGGGAAGCCGGCGTCCCACTGCATGGTTTCGAACACCGGGTCGAACACGCGCGCGCCGATGAAGTACAGGTAGTCACCCTCCGGGTCGAACGCCGGCGAATGGTCGTAGCGCACCGGTCTGGTGGCGAAACCGGTCGTCCCGCTCTCCACCTCGCACAGCTTGATCGCGGTGGTGTACGCGGTGTCGGCGAAGTGGTAGGCCAGCCAGCGGCCGTCCCATGACCAGGCGAGCCCGCCGATCCAGGCGAAGGGGCTGTGGTCGAGCCGGGTGACGGTGGGTTCGGTGGCGTCGAGGTCCACCAGGTGCAGCTCGTGGCGGTGGTTGGTGACCGCGACCCGGTTGCCGGCCGGGGAGACCTCGAGCTCGACCGCGCGTCCGAGCTCGCCGCCGGCGATCTCGCGCGGCGCCGCGGTGCCGTCCGCGGTGAGCAGCACGAGACGCTCGTCGCTGGTGTCGTCGCTGGCCGCGGCGACCAGGCGGGCGTGGTCGGGCAGCCAGGACAGCAGCCGGTACCGGGTGCCGTCGGGCTCGCCGTGCTGGCAGACCGGCCCCTCCCAGTTGCCGAACGAGAACGCCTTGCCCCTGCTGGTCACCGCCAGGTCGCTGCCGTCGGGGCCGAGCGTCGCGCTGTCCAGGTAGCGCCCCGCCGGCACGAACCGGCGGTTGCGCTGGGTGCGCGCGCTGTCCAGCCGGAACTCGATGCGGCTCGGGTCGTCGTCGCCAGGACGCAGCAGGTACAACTCGCCGGCGCACTGGTAGACCAGGCTGCGCCCGTCGGTGGACAGGCCGCGTGCGTAGTACTCGTCGTGGTCGGTGTGCCGCAGCAGCCCGCCGCCGTCGACCGCGCACGAGTAGACGTTTCCGATGCCCTCGTGGTCGGACAGGAAGAAGATCCGGTCGCCGACCCAGCACGGGTCGACCAGGTTTCCGCCGAGCTCGACGAGTACCCGGAAGTCGCCGCAGCCGTCCGCGTCGACCCACAGGTCCCCCGAGGTGCCGCCGCGGTAGCGCTTCCACCAGGCCGGCTCGCGGCTGACCCGGCGGCCCAGCACCGCGGCGTGGCCCGGGCCGTAGCTGATGCTGCGGGCCGGCCCGAACGGCAGCGCGCGGGGCATCCCGCCGTCCGGCCCGATCTCGTGCAGCCAGCTGCGCCCGTGCGGCTGCGCAGCGTCGCTCGAGTAGACGATCGTGCCGGCCGGGCTCCAGCCGGTGACCATGCACAGCCTGGCCGCCTGGAACGTCAGCCGCCGCGACTCGCCACCGCCGGCCGGCATGACGAAGACCTCCGGCGGCCCCTCGTCCCTTCCCACGAACGCCAGCCGGCTGCCGTCGGGGGACAGCCTCGGGTGGCTCGCCTCGGCCACTCCGGCGGTGAGCCGCCAGGCTCGGCCGCCGCCGACGGGCACGCTCCACAGATCGTCTTCGCAGGCGAACACCACGGTGTCGCCGTGGATGGTTGGCTGGCGCCGGTATCCCTCGCTCATACCCCGACACTACGGATTAGGGCCGCGCCGAACCTCCCCGTTTAGGACTGCTTCCAGGTCGTAACCGGCCGGTTCGTCCAGCTGCTCGTAGCGGCACGAGGCCGGTTCGCGGTCGTCGCGCCAGCGCATGAACTTCGGGTTGAGCCGGAACCGCTTGGGATGCCCGCCCTCGGTGTGCTCGTAGCCGACCTCGACGACGCGCTCGCACCGCAGCGGTTCCCACGGCTGCTCGCCCGCGCGCCACCGGTTCTCCGCGCCGGGCAGGCGCTGCCGGCCCGGCGCGGCGCCACCGAGCCAGGGGTGGTCGACGCCGGCGTCGACGCGCAGCGGGGCCAGCTCCCGGACCAGCGCGGCGCGCTGCGCGGCCGGAAACGCGCCGCACACGCCGACGTTGTGCAGCAGGCCGTCGTCGTCGTAGAGCCCGAGCAGCAGCGACCCGACCACGTCCCCGGTCTTGTGCCAGCGGAACCCGCCGACCACGCAGTCCGCGGTCCGCTTGTGCTTGATCTTGATCATGGCCCGCTTGCCCGGCAGGTACGGGCCGTCGTGCGCCTTTGCGATGAGCCCGTCGAGCCCGGCGCCCTCGAAGATGTCGAACCACTGGCGGGCGGTGGCGACGTCGTCGGTGGTCGGGGTCAGGTGCGCGTGCTCGCCGGGCTCGAACACCTGCT
>DASSUA010000354.1:0-5578 GCA_035707525.1 Pseudonocardiaceae bacterium | reverse complement strand
GCCGGCGCCGGCCCGGTCGCCGCCACCACGCCGGCCGCCGGCATCGCCGGCGCCGACGGGGTGTTCAAACGGGACTGGGCCGGGATCTTCTTCTCGGCCGGGCTGGCACCCGGTGCCGGCGCCGGCCCGCAGGGCGAGGCCCCGGAACCCGGGGCCGACGACGACTCCTCCGGCGGCTCGTCCGGTGATTCGTCCGGTGGCTCCTCCGGCGACACCGCCGGCCTTGGTGGGGCCGCCGGAGGAGCAACGTCGGCCAACGGCGCGGCGGCCGGCCAACTGGACCCGGGCCGGCTCGCCGCCGCGCAGCTCGACCCGCGCCAGCTCGGCTGCGGGCGGTTCCGGCCGGAGGTGTGCCAGGCCTACGTCGACGTGGCCACGACCGGGCGGGCCACCCCCGCGGCCGTCGAGCTGCTGCGCCGGTCGTCCCCGCTGACCGTCGCGGACCGGATCACCGCACCCACGCTGCTGATCCAGGGCGAGCTCGACACGCTGTTCGGGCTCGACCACGCCGATGCCACCGCCAGGCAGATCGCTTCGGCCGGCGGGCCGGTCAAGGTCGTCTGGTACGCCGGCGGGCACGACGGCGGCTCCCCCGGCCCGGCGCTGCGGGCCAAGATCACCCAGTGGTTCGGGTTCCACCTCGACGGGCGGGGCACCGATCCCGGCACCGGGTTCGAGTACGACGTGCAGGGGACGTTCCAGCGAAGCGGCGCGCCGTCGGTGCGCACCGTGTTCGCCGAGGCGTACCCGGGACTCGACGTTCCGGTGCAACGCCGGACGATCGAGCTCGGCGGGCCGGCCCAGCCGGTGTTCGTCCCCGCCGGCGGGAGCCCCGCCGCCACCAGCAGCGTGCCCGGCCTGTCCGGGCTGCTCGGCCGCTTCCGCGACCGGCTCACCCTCGACGTCCCCGGCCAGAGCGCCGTGTTCGCCAGCGAACCGGCCGCCGAGCAGCTGCTGATCGCCGGCTCGCCACACGTGCGCCTGCGGGTCTCCGGGCTGCCGGGTGCCGCACCGACCGAGGCCGTCCTGTTCGCCAAGCTCTACGACGTCGCGCCGGACGGCTCGCGCACGCTGCCCGGCGGCGGGGTCGCGCCGGTCCGGCTCGCCCTGCCCGCGGACGGCTCGCCGGCCGAGGTCACCGTCGCCCTGCCCGGCATCGTGCGCCCGCTCGAACCCGAGCACCGGCTCGCGCTCGCCGTCTCGACCACCGACCGTGCGTTCGCCGGCGCGACCCAGCCCGCCGTGCACCTGGTGGAGGTCGGCGGTTCGCTGTCGGTGCCCGTCGTGCCCGGTCGCTCGGCGGCCGGCACCGAGGTGCCGCGGCTACCGCTCGCCGGGCTCGGCGCCGTCCTGGCGGCGCTGCTGCTCATCGTCGCCGCGGCCGCGCTGCGCGGGCGCCGGTCCGACCGCGGCGACCCGGCGCTGGCGGGCGTGCCGTTGGTGATCAACGGCCTGACCAAGAGCTACCCGGGCGGCCTTGTCGCCGTCGACGACCTGTCGTTGCGGGTCGAGTCCGGCCAGGTCCTTGGCCTGCTCGGGCCCAACGGCGCCGGCAAGACCACGACCCTGCGGATGCTGATGGGGCTGATCAGGCCCAACTCCGGCAACATCCGGGTGTACGGGCACCGGGTCGAACCCGGCGCGCCCGTGCTGTCGAGGTTGGGTTCGTTCGTCGAGGGTCCGGGCTTCCTGCCGCACCTGTCGGGCCTGGAGAACCTGCGGCTGTTCTGGGCGGCGACCGGGCGGCCCGCCGCCGACTCCCGCCTGGACGAGGCGCTCGAGGTGGCCGGGCTCGGCAACGCCGTGCACCGCCGGGTGAGCACGTACAGCCACGGGATGAAGCAGCGGCTCGCGATCGCGCAGGCCATGCTCGGCATGCCGGAGCTGCTCGTGCTCGACGAGCCCACCAACGGCCTCGACCCGCCGCAGATCCGCGAGATGCGCGCCGTGCTCCGCCGCTACGCCGCGACCGGGCGCACCGTCGTCGTGTCCAGCCACCTGCTCGCCGAGGTCGAGCAGACCTGCAGCCACGTCGTCGTCATGCACCGCGGGCGGCTCGTCGCCGCCGGCCCGGTCGCCGACATCGTGGCCGGCGGGGGCCAGGCCAGCTTCACCGTCGATGACCCGGATGCCGCCAGCCGCGTGCTGACCGGGGCCGACGGCGTCACGGGCGTCTCGGCCGACGGGTACACCGTGCACGCCGACCTCGGCCCGCTGCCGCGCTCGTTCGCAGTGACCGCGCTGGTCCAGGCCGGCGTCGCGGTCGAGTCGGCCGGGCCCCGGCGGCGCCTGGAGGACGCGTTCCTGCAACTGGTCGGCGAGGAGGTAGGCCGATGAGCACGCCGTCGAGCAGCACCGCGCAGCCGGCGTCGCGGCCCGGGCCGGGCGGGGCGGCGCCCGGCTATCGGCCGGGGCGGACCCTGCGCCTGCGGGTGGAGCTGGTGCGCCAGCTGCGCCGGCGCCGCACCCAGCTCACCCTCGGCTTCCTCGTGCTGCTGCCGTTCATCCTGCTGGTCGCGTTCGAGCTTGGCAGCGACGGCAGCGACAACCGCTCGGGAACCCTGGTGGACCTGGCCACGACCAGCGGGGCCAACTTCACGATCTTCGGCCTGTTCGCCGCCACGGGTTTCCTGCTCGTCGTGGTGGTCGCGCTGTTCTTCGGCGACACCGTGGCCAGCGAGGCCTCCTGGTCCAGCCTGCGCTACCTGCTCGCCGCGCCGGTGCCACGGTCGCGGCTGCTGTCCCAGAAGGCGATCGTGTCGGCGCTGCTGTCGCTGCTGGCGCTGTTTCTGCTGCCGGCCGTGGCGCTGGGGGTCGGTGTGGTCTGCTACGGCGCCGAGGCCGCGCTGTCCCCGACCGGCGAGGCCACCCCGTTCGGCACGTCCGTCAGCCGGATCGCCATGGCGGTGCTGTACCTGGCCGTGCACCTGTCGTGGGTGGCCATGCTGGCGCTGCTGCTCTCGGTGACCACCGACGCCCCGCTGGGCGCCGTCGGCGGCACCGTGCTGCTGTCGATCCTGTCGCAGATCCTCGACTCGATCACCGCCCTCGGCGACCTTCGCAGCTATCTGCCCACCCACTACGCCTACGCCTGGGCGGACCTGCTCGGCGGCGACATCGTCTGGGCCGAGATGATCCGCGGCGCCTTCTCGGCGGTCTGCTACGCGGCCGTCTTCGGCCTGCTGGCCTGGCGGCGCTTCACCACCAAGGACATCACCAGCTGAGCAGGTGCCGCCACTCTCGCTACCGGGACCGCGGGACGTCGTGGGCCAGGTCGTAGGAGTAGTCGCCGTCGCAGGGCGGCATGGCCGGCGGGTCGGGTTCCCGGTACGTCGCAGGCGGCGGCATCGGCGTGGTCACGCCAACGGCCTCGTGCGCGAGGTCGTACTCGAGATCCGCGCCACCGGCGGCCCGGGGCCGCCCGTCGTTCGCGGCGTGCGCCAGGTCGTACGAGTAGTCGCCACCGAAGGCCGGCGTAACGGTGACGACCGGGTCCCGGTGCGCCTGGCGATACGCAGGCACCCGCCCGGACGCTCTGCCGGCCTCGTGCGGGGCCTGGTGCGCGGCCTCATGAGCACGGTCGTACTCGAGATCCGTACTCGCGTCCGCGAACCCGCCAGGCTGCTGATCGCCCATGGCTCACCGCCTTCGGTGGGGTTGGTCCAGTATGCGCTCGACGCACCCACCCGCCCAGCGCCACCGGTCGCTCAGGGGGTCGAAGCGTCCCTGGGGCGCTTGGCCTTCGGCAGCCGGCGGACCACATCCTCGTACGACTGGTCGATCAGCTCTCGCAGGTCGTCGTCGGGCACGCCCGCGAGCCGCACGGCGTTCCAGCCGTACCGGCCGATGTAGGCGCTGACCGTGATCGCGTCCGGGTAGCGCTGCCGCCACTCCCCCGCCTCGTCCGAGTTCGCGCCGCACTTGAGCCCGACGGTCGAGTTGGTCAGGCCGATGAACGCGAACACCTTGCCGCCGACCTTCGCGGTCAGCTCCTCCTCGCCCCACGGGTAGTCCTCGGTGGCGCCGGGCTTAGCCAGGCAGTAGGCCACGACCTCGTCCAGGGTCACGCCGCCGCACGCTACTTGATGCCGGCGGCGTCCATGCCCCGCAGCTCCTTCTTGAGGTCGGCGATCTCGTCACGCAGGCGGGCGGCCAGTTCGAACTGCAGCTCGCGGGCGGCGCTCATCATCTGCTCGGTGAGCTGTTGGACCAGGTCGGCGAGCTCGGCGCGCGGCATCTTGCTGATCTCGCGGTTGTCGAGGATGCCGGCGCTCGTGCTGGCGCGGGCCTGGCTGACCGTGCCGGTCGCCCGCTTGCCGCGCGAGGCGTTGCGGCCCGAGCCGCCGACACCAACGCCGCCGACCCCCTCGTCGGCCTCGGCGTACACCCGGTCCAGGATGTCGTTGATCTTCTTGCGCAGCGGCTTCGGGTCGATGCCGTTGGCCTCGTTGTAGGCAATCTGCTTGGCGCGCCGCCGGTTGGTCTCGTCGATCGCGCGCTGCATCGAGTCGGTGACCCTGTCGGCGTACATGTGCACCTCGCCCGAGACGTTGCGCGCCGCCCGGCCGATCGTCTGGATGAGCGAGGTCCCGCTGCGCAGGAAGCCCTCCTTGTCCGCGTCCAAAATGGCCACGAGCGACACCTCGGGCAGGTCCAGGCCCTCGCGCAGCAGGTTGATCCCGACCAGCACGTCGAACTCGCCAAGGCGCAGCTGGCGCAGCAGCTCCACCCGCCGCAGCGTGTCGACCTCCGAGTGCAGGTACCGCACCCGGATGCCGAGCTCCAGCAGGTAGTCGGTGAGGTCCTCGGCCATCTTCTTGGTCAGGGTGGTCACCAGAACCCGCTCGTCGCGCTCGGCGCGCTCCCTGATCTCGTGCACGAGGTCATCGATCTGGCCCTCGGTCGGCTTGACCACCACCTGCGGGTCGACGAGCCCGGTCGGCCGGATCACCTGCTCGACGAACTCGCCACCGGCCTGGGACATTTCGTACGGGCCGGGCGTGGCCGACAGGTAGAGGGTCTGCCCGATGCGATCCTGGAACTCCTCCCAGGTCAGTGGCCGGTTGTCCATCGCAGAGGGCAGCCGGAAGCCGTGCTCGACGAGGACCCGTTTGCGCGAGGCGTCGCCCTCGTACATGCCGCCGACCTGCGGCACCGTGACGTGCGACTCGTCGATGACCATCAGGAAGTCGTCCGGGAAGTAGTCGAGCAGGGTGGCCGGCGCCGAGCCGGCGTCGCGGCCGTCGATGTGCCGCGAGTAGTTCTCGATGCCCGAGCAGAACCCGACCTGGCGCATCATCTCCACGTCGTAGTTGGTGCGCATGCGCAGCCGCTGCGCCTCCAGCAGCTTGCCCTGCCGCTCCAGCACGGCGAGCCGCTCGGTGAGCTCCGCCTCGATCTGCCGGACGGCGCGCTCCATGCGTTCGGGGCCCGCGACGTAGTGGGTGGCCGGCGAGATCCGCAGGGTCTCCACCCGCTTGATCACCTCGCCGGTCAGCGGGTGGAGGTAGAACAGCGCCTCGACCTCGTCTCCGAAGAACTCGATCCGGACGGCGAGCTCCTCGTAGGCCGGGATCAC
>DASSUA010000353.1:0-3802 GCA_035707525.1 Pseudonocardiaceae bacterium | reverse complement strand
CCGCTACGTCTACCCCGGCGCGTCCTCGCCGCTGCTGCTGCACCAGTACCTGCGGCACGTGGCGCGCTCGCCGTTCGAGCTGCTGAGCCTGGTCGACGACCGGCACAACTACTACCTCACCTGCCGGGAGTGGGCACGCCGCCTCGACGCGTCCCGCGACGAGATCGTCCAGCGCTGGGGCGAGCCGCTCTACCGCCGGTTCCGGCTGTTCCTGTGGGGCTCGGCGGCCGGGTTCGACACTGGCATGGTGCAGGCATACCGGTGGGTGCTGAAGATGCCGGAGGCCGAGCCGGCCTGACCCGCCTACTCGAAGAGCACGACGCTGCGCAGCACCTCGCCGCGGTGCATCCGGTCGAACGCCTGCTCCACGCCGTCGATGCCGATCGTCTCGGAGACGAACCGGTCCAGCGGCAGCCGGCCCTGCCGGAACAGCGCGATGAACGTGGGGAAGTCGCGCTCGGGCAGGCAGTCGCCGTACCAGGAGGACCTGACCGCGCCGCCGCGGCTGAACAGGTCGATGAACGGCAGCGTCAGCGTGGCGTCCGGGTGCGGCACGCCGACCAGGACCGCGGTGCCGGCGTGGTCGCGGGCGTAGAACGCCTGGGTGAAGACCTCCGGCAGGCCCACCGCGTCGATCGCCACGTCAACGCCGTTGCCGCCGGTCAGCTCCCGGATCGCCTCGACCGGGTCGCGCTGCGTCGAGTTGATGGTGTGCGTGGCGCCGAGCTCCTTCGCCCACGCCAGCTTGCGGTCGTCCACGTCGACCGCGACGACGGTGGTCGCGCCGGCCAGCACCGAGCCCGCGATCGCCGCGTCGCCGACCCCGCCGCACCCGAACACCGCCACCGAGTCGCCCCGGCCCACCCCGCCGGTGTTGACCGCCGCGCCGAGCCCGGCCATCACGCCGCAGCCCAGCAGGCCGGCCACGGCGGCCGGCGCGGCCGGGTCGACCTTGGTGCACTGGCCGGCTGCCACGAGCGTCTTCTCCGCGAACGCCCCGATCCCCAGGGCCGGCGAGAGCCGGGTGCCGTCGGGCAGCGTCATCGGCTGGCTGGCGTTGTGCGTGGCGAAGCAGTACCACGGCCGGCCGCGCCGGCACGAGCGGCACTCGCCGCAGACCGCGCGCCAGTTGAGGATGACGAAGTCACCGGGCGCGACCGAGGTCACGTCGGGGCCGACCGCCTCGACCGTGCCGGCCGCCTCGTGGCCGAGCAGGAACGGGAAGTCGTCGTTGATGCCGCCCTCGCGGTAGTGCAGGTCGGTGTGGCACACCCCGCACGCGGCGACGGCGACGAGCGCCTCGCCGGGGCCCGGGTCGGGCACCAGGACCGTCTCGATGGACACCGGCGCACCCTTGGCGCGGGCGACGACCGCGCGCACCTCACTGGCCATCTGCGTACTCCGGGTCTGCGAGGTTGTAGGCGACCGGGTGCCTGGGCTGGTAGAGGCCGACCACGGCGCCGCCGGGCAGCCGGATGCCGGTCTCGATGCCGTAGCCGGCGTCGATGACCGGCCGGGTCGGCTCGACGCCACGCTCGCGCAGCCGGGCGACGGTCGTCTCGATGTCGTCGCACATCAGGTGCAGCTCGGTGGGCGGCTCGACCGCGGTATCCCCGCTGTCGGTGGGGTGCACGCCCACCTCGGCCGGGGGCAGCTTGAAGATCAGCCAGCCCCCGCCGGTGTCGACGTAGGGGTAGCCGAGCACGTCGCGCAGGAACGCGCGGTCGGCCTCCGCGTCCCGGCTGTAGATCAACACGTGCGCGCCATTGATCATTGCCACACCGTACCGCACCGGCCTGACATCGCGGCCCGGCACAGCCGAGTGGCCGCCCTGGCGTCTACGGGACATATCGCTAGAGCGTGTGCCCTACCACTGGCTGGCCGCAACCCTCGCAGCGCTGCACGGGCGCGATATGACCGACGACGAGCGAGCAGCAGGCCAATCGTGAGCCAGACAGGCTCATCAGCCTCGCCGACCTGCGACGAGCCATCGCACACCTACCTCGATCGGCGGCGTAGCAGCACCGTCGAGCCAAGCGGCTCACCACATCACTGACATCGTCGCCCGGCCAGCGCCCACGCCACTCGGCGCGCTTCCGCCAAGCTGGCGCAGGCGTGTGCCGTCCAAGCGCGGCGGCTATCCTTCCGCGGTGGACAGAAGGGGCTGGCGTTTGTCAAATGTCCACTGAGCACAGAGCCGCCTGCACACCGGCGCTCGCTATCGATAGCTATCGAAATGAGAGGTCTCGACGGGCATGTTCCGCGGTACCAGGACAGATGATCTCGTCGCCGACGAGCGTGTTCCGCGCTCCCCAGCTGTTGGCAGGCGGGTCTGATGGTTGCCGACACAGTCCTCGTGACCGGATGCGCCGGGTTCATCGGCAGTAGCCTCGTCGGCCACCTGCACAAGCAGTTCCCGCAGGCCCGCATCCTCGGCCTGGACCTGCTGACATACGCGGGCAGCATCACCAGCGTGCCGGACGAGGTGTTCTGCTCGGGGCGCTTCGAGTTCTGGCACGGCGACGTGGGCAACCCGGACCTGGTCGAGGAGCTGGTCGCGCGCTCGGACGTGGTCATCCACCTAGCCGCGGAGACCCACGTCAGCCGCTCGATCCACGCCAGCCGGTACTTCCTGGAGACCGACGCGATCGGTACGCAGAGCGTGGCCAACGCCGTGGTCAAGCACCGCGACCGGGTCCGGCTGCTGGCGCACATGTCCACCTGTGAGGTGTACGGCACCGCGCGGCGACCGGCGATGGACGAGGAGCACCCGCTCAGCCCGATGAGCCCGTACGCCGCGGCCAAGTGCGCGGCGGACCGGCTCGCGTCGTCGTACTTCCACACGTTCGGCGTTCCGGTGCTGATCCTGCGGCCGTTCAACAACTACGGGCCGCGCCAGCACCTGGAGAAGCTGATCCCCCGTATGATCGCCAGCTGCCTGCGCGGCGAGCCGCTCACGATCCACGGAGACGGCCGCGCCACCCGGGACTGGATGCACGTACGGGACCTGTGCGAGGCCATCGGGCTCGTGCTCCAGGCGCCGCCGGAACGCCTCGTGGGCCAGGTGCTCAACCTCGGCGCCGGCGACGAGCGGTCAGTGCTCGACGTGGCCCGGACCGTACGCGGCACGCTCGGCGCCGAGGTGCCGATCGTCCACGTCGAGGACCGGCCCGGCCAGGTCCCGCGACACGCCTGTGACGCCACGAAAGCCAGGGAGCTGCTCGGCTGGGAGGCGGGCACGCCGTTCGCCGACGGGCTCAAGTCCACGATCGCCTGGTACCAGGAGCACGAGGACTGGTGGCAGCGGCAGGTACGCGTGTGCCGGGTGCCCGTGACGATCGCCGGCGGCCGGAAGGAATGGCATTGACCGGCTGGCGGGTGCCGTTCTACCTGCACGACCTCGGCCAGCCGGAGCTTGACGCGGTGGCGGCGGCGCTGGCCACGCCGGTCCTCACCACCGGCGAGTGGGTCGACCGCTTCGAGGAGCAGCTCGCCGCCCGCGTGGGCCGCCGCGCCGCGGTCGGCGTGCGCCCCGTATTCGCGGGCTCGGCTCTCTCTTGGCCCACCCTCACAGGCAGGTGACGTAACGACGCCGCAGGCTTCGCTTAACGCTACGGACCGCATCGTCGCTCCCCCCAAAAGGGGCTCTTGACGCTGGGCTTCGACCCGACCCGTTTCCAGACCGAGCCGCCAGCCTGCTACCGGGCCTCCTGGCAGCTACCCGGACCGGACTCCCACCGGCAAGCGACGACGAGCTTACGAACAACAAGATCAGCCGCTACGTCACGGCTTCACCTCCTGC
>DASSUA010000352.1:0-2437 GCA_035707525.1 Pseudonocardiaceae bacterium | reverse complement strand
TGGCGAAGTAGATCAGTACGGCCGCCTCGGTGCCGAGCTGGGTGACCGCGGTGAAGGAAGCGCCGGCGTCCGCGTCGAAGAACAGCGCCGAGGTGATCCGCAGGTGGGCCGAGGAGCTGATCGGCAGGAACTCGGTCAGGCCCTGGACCAGTCCCAGGACGATCACCTCGATCCAGCTCACCCAGCCACCCCGGAGCGCTCCAGCGCCTCGACGACGGTGCGCAGCTGGGCGATGGCGGCCCCGGCGCCGGCGGCGAACAGCGTCACCGACAGGGTGGTCACCCCGGACTCGGCGTAGGCTCGCATCCGGTCGGCGATCCGCTCCTTCGGGCCCAGCAGCGAGGTGCGGTCGATGAACTCCAGCGGCACCGCCGCCGCCGCGTCGCGCTGGCGCTTGGCCAGGTACAGGTCCTGCACCTCGCGGGCGGCGGCGCCGTAGCCCATCCGGGTGGCGAGCTGGTTGTAGAAGTTCTGCTCCCGGCTGCCCATCCCGCCCACGTACAGCGCGGCGTACCAGCGCACCAGCTCGGCGCAGGCGGCCACCCCGGCCGGCGAGGGGTCGTCGCCGACGACCACCGGCACGCTCGGTGCCACGTCGAACGTGCTCATGTCCTGGCCGGCGCGGGTCCGGCCGGCCGCGACGCCGGCGAGCTGGTCGGCGGCGTGCTCCGGGCTGTAGAAGATGGCCAGCCAGCCGTCGGCGATCTCGCCGGCCAGCTCGAGGTTGCGCGGGCCGACCGCGGCGAGATAGATGGGGATGTCGGTCCGCGGCGGGTGGAAGCCCAGCTTCAACGCCTTGCCCGGCCCGTCCGGCAGCGGCAGCGTGTAATGCTCGCCTTGGTACGAGACCGTCTTGCGGGACAAGGCGAGCCGCACGATGTCGACGTACTCGCGGGTGCGGGCCAGCGGCTTGCCGAACCGGACGCCGTGCCAGCCCTCGGACACCTGCGGTCCGGAGACGCCCAGGCCGAGCCGGAACCGGCCGCCGGAGAGTGCGTCGATGGTGGCCGCGGTCATCGCGGTGGCCGCCGGCGACCGGGCCGGGATCTGCATGACCGCGCTGCCGACGTCGATCCGGCGGGTCTGCCCGGCGATCCAGGCCAGCGTGCTGGGCGAGTCCGAGCCGTACGCCTCGGCCGCCCACACCACCGACAGGCCGAGCCGGTCCGCCTCCTGCGCCAACGCCAGGTGGTCGGCGGGCGTGCTCCAGGCGGTCTGGTACCCGAGGCTGAGTCCGAGCCGCACGTGCGCCCTCCCGTCGGTCCGAGCTGCCGGCGCGGGCCGTGCGGCCCGAGCACCCGGTCGGGCCGCGGTACGGCCCGAGCCGACTCAGGGTACGCAATCGCCGGCACCGGTGGGCCGAAGGTCTGGCGCGGTGTCGAGGCAGGTGGGCAATATGTGACTCATGGACTACGAATACGCGCCGCTGCGGTTGCCACCGGATGTCGACCGGCTCACCGCGGCGGCGAGACTCGCGATCCAGGCCGAGTTCGCCGGCTGGGAACTCGCCCGGGTGCGGCTCTATCCCGACGGCACCCGCCAGGTGATGCTGCGGCGGCCGCAGCTCAACCCGCTCCAGCCAGGCCTGTCCGACTAGAGACCGGCGCCACCCCGTCCGGGCCTTCGCCGCCCGGCTGAGGCGGGCCGCTCCCGCCGCCCGGCTGGTCGTCGGCGACGTCCAGGTCCTCGAACTCCTCATCGTCCTCGTCGTCGAACAGCGGCGGGTACTCGGCCAGCCGGCCGACCACCCGGTCGTGCTCGGCGAAGCGGAACGGCCCGGAGCCGTCGGTCGCCCCGAACTCGTCCACGTCCAGCGCCTCGGCCACCTCGGCCACGATGACGATCCCGTCCATCGGCTCCAGCTCCGGCACGTCCAGCGCGGCCAGCGAGCCGTCGCCCGATTTCACCAGCTGCAGCACCGCGGCCCCGACCGACTCGACCGGCTCATCCGGGTCGTCGTCGTCATCCGGCTCGCTGCGCCGGGCCGCCTCGGCCACCCGCAGCAGCGCCGCCACACTGGGCACGCGGTAGTCCCGGCGTTGCCGGACCGAGACCACGTGCGGGTGCGGGTCGGTCGGCTCATCGCCGTCGATCCCGCCCAGCCCTACGCCGTACTGCTCGTCGGCGTCGTCGGGGTCGATCTCCTCGACCAGCCACGGGGTCGCCTCGCCGTACTCCATGTTGAGCATCTCGTCGTACTCGTAGGAGGCGTTGCTGAGCTCGACGTACGCCTGCCAGACGTCGTCGTCCACCTCGCCGTCGCCGGGCCGCCCCTCGGCCGCGCGGACCGCGGTCAGGTGCGCCCGCGCCGCGGTGACCACCCGTTCGAGGGCGGCGTCCAGGTCGACCTGTGCATCGGTCATGTCCCGGGTCCTTTCGGATAGGTGCCGCTGCGCCGGCATCAGCTCGCCCGGAGGAACCGGTCGAGAACTCGCAC
>DASSUA010000351.1:0-2102 GCA_035707525.1 Pseudonocardiaceae bacterium | reverse complement strand
AGTGACCCTGGCGACGGTGCCGGCCATACGGACTCACTTCCTTCCAGCAAGATCTACGGCCCCCCTCACCGCTTAGCCGTACCCTCGCCCGCGCCGCCGCACACCATCCGCCGTGGGTTATGGCGGGCTGCCGCGCACGATCCGCCGAAGTCGCGGCAGTCTCTCGGCGATCGTCCGCTCCGCCCCGCGCTCGGTCGGCGTGTAGTAGTCGCGGCCGACCAGCTCGTCGGGCGGATACTGCTGGGCCAGCACGCCGTCGGCCACATCGTGGGGATACCGGTAACCGAGCGCATTGCCCAGTCGTTGCGCGCTCGAGTAATGCCCGTCGCGCAGGTGCCTGGGCACCTCGCCGGCCTTGCCTTCGCGGACGTCGCCCACCGCCCGGGCGAGGGCCTCGACCACGGCGTTCGACTTGGGCGCGGTGGCGAGGTGGATCGTGGCCTGCGTGAGGGCGAGCCTGGCCTCCGGCATGCCGATCAGTCCAACCGCGGTCGCGGCGGCCACCGCGGCCGGCAGCGCGGTCGGGTCGGCCATGCCGACGTCCTCGCTGGCGTGCACGACCAGGCGGCGGGCGATGAACCTGGGGTCCTCCCCCGCCTCGAACATGCGCGCCAGGTAGTGCAGCGCGGCGTCCACGTCGGAGCCGCGGATCGACTTGATGAACGCGCTGATCACGTCGTAGTGCTGGTCGCCGGCCCGGTCGTAGCGCAGCGCGGCCTTGTCGACGACCGCCTCGACCGTGGTCAGGTCGACCGTGTGGTCGCCGCGGGCCAGCACCGCGTCGGCGGCGGCCTCAATCGCGGTGAGCGCCCGGCGCGCGTCCCCCGCAGCCAGCCGCACCATGTGCCGCTCGGCGTCCTCGGTGACCGTGACGGCGCCGTCCAGGCCGCGCTCGTCGACCAGGGCGCGCCGGAGGAGCGCGTGGAGGTCGTCGTCGGAGAGCGGGTGCAGCTGCAGCACCAGCGAGCGCGACAGCAGTGGCGACACCATGGCGAAGAACGGATTCTCGGTGGTGGCCGCGACCAGCAGCACGGTGCCGTCCTCGACGGCGCCCAGCAGCTGGTCCTGCTGTGTGCGGTTGAACCGGTGCACCTCGTCGATGAACAGCACGGTGCCCTCGCCGCCCCCGGCGAGCCGGCGGCGGGCCGCCTCTATGACCGCGCGCACCTCTTTGACCCCGGCGGACAGCGCCGACAGGGCCTCGAAGCGCCGGCCGGTAACCCCGGAGACGAGCCGGGCCAGCGTCGTCTTGCCGGTGCCCGGCGGCCCGTACAGCACGATCGACGTGGCCGAGCCGCCCTCGATCAGGCGGCGCAGCGGGGTGCCGTCGGCGAGCAGGTGCTGCTGGCCGAGGACCTCGTCGACGGATCGCGGCCGCATCCGGACGGCGAGCGGCGCACGCGACTGTAACGTCGATGACGTCGATCCCGCCGGCCGGTCGCCGGCCTGAGCCGGCACGGCCTGAGCCGGCACGGCCTCCTCGCCGAACAGCGTGTCCATGGGCGCCGACGTTAGCGCGCCAGGCCGACACCGTCCGCGCGGCGGATAGGCCGAATGCGGGCTGTGCACCGCGATCGGGCTCCGCCAGGCTCGGATCCATGCCCCGACCTGTCGATCGTCGTACCCTGCTGCGCGCGACCGGTGCCGCCACCCTCGGCGTCGCCGTCGCTGGCTCGCTCGGCCACGTCGCCACCGCCTCTGACCCCGCGTTCGCGCACGGGGTGGCCTCCGGCGACCCGCTGCCGAACTCCGTGCTGCTGTGGACCAGGGTCACGCCGACCCCGGAATCCCAGCCCGGCTCCGGCGTCGGCCCGACCGTCACCGTCGGCTGGGAGGTCGCCGCCGACCCGGCGTTCGCCGCGATCGTCGCGTCCGGCTCGGCGAGCACCGGGCCCGGGAGCGACCACACGGTCAAGGTGGACGCGACCGGGTTGGCGCCGACGACCAGGTACTACTACCGCTTCCGGTTCGGCACCGGGCTCTCGGCGACCGGCGTCACGCGGACCGCCCCGGCCGCCGACGCGACCGTGTCGCGGCTGCGCTTCGGCGTGGTGTCCTGCTCGGACTACCGGGCCGGCTACTTCGGCGGGTACCGCTACCTG
>DASSUA010000350.1:0-2179 GCA_035707525.1 Pseudonocardiaceae bacterium | reverse complement strand
CGGTGTAGCACTAGATGCTACACGTAGAACGCGCCGCACTGAAGAGCACAGACGGCGTGGGGATTTACCGGTTTCCCGACCAGCGGTCGGCCCAGGGGCGGGCCGCTTCGAGCTGCCCGGCGAGCCGGAACAGCCTCGCCTCGTCGCCGTACTGGCCGAGGAAGTGCACGCCGACCGGCAACCCGTCGGCATTCCAGTACAGCGGCACGGACATCGCCGGGCCGCCGGTCACGTTCGCGATGACGCAGGCGAAGGCGGCCAACTCACCGCCGCGGCGGCCGGCCCGCAGCGGATCGTCCTCAGTGGAGGTCAGCTCGCCCAGCACCGGCGGCAGCTGGGCCAAGGTCGGGGTCAGGTAGACGTCCACAGTGGTCAGAAACCGCGCCACGACCCGGGCGAAGCGCTGCAGCTCGCCCACTGCGAGCAGGTAGTCGCCGGCGCTGACGTGGTGTGCGCGCTCCCAGTAGGTGCGGGTGTAGAGCTCGAGCTCGTCGGGGCCGGGCGGGCGGCCCAGGACGCGGATCCCGCGGTCGAGGGCGGCTACGGACGCCGCCTGGAAGACGGTGCGGATGGCGTTACCGACCTCGCGGGTAAATCCCGGCAGGTCGGCCTCGACCACGTCGTGGCCGAGCCGCTCGCACAACTCGACCGCGTCGTGCAGCGCGGCGATGCAGTCTGGGTGGACCGGATGCCCGGCCGGGGTGCGCAGGCTGTAGCCGATGCGCAGCCGGCCCGGAGCACGGCTCACGTCGGCGACGAACGGGCCGGGCGGCTGCGGCGCCACGTACGGGTCGCCCAGGTCAGGGCCTGCCGTGGCGTCCAGGAGCGCGGCGCTGTCGCGTACCGAGCGGGTTATCGCATGCTCGGCGGCGAGCCCACCCCAGGCGTCGCCGTACGCCGGGCCGAGCGGGTTGCGGCCACGGGTCGGCTTGAACCCGAACAGCCCGCAGCAGGAGGCGGGGTAGCGGATCGACCCGGCCGCGTCGTTGGCGTGGGCGAACGGCACCATGCCGGCGGCCACCGCGGTGGCCGACCCGCCGCTGGACCCGCCGGGGCTGCGGGTGGGGTCCCACGGGTTGCGGGTCGGCCCGAACAGCGCCGGCTCGCACGTGGGCAGCAGCCCGAACTCCGGCGTGCTGGTCTTGCCCAGGATGACCAGGCCCGCCCGGCGCAGCCGGACCACCAGCTCCTGGTCGGTCGCTGACACATGGTCACGCAGGTACGCCGAGCCAGCGGTGTGCCGTACCCCGGCCTGTTCGGCGATGAGGTCCTTGAGCAGGAACGGCACGCCGGTGAACGGCCCGTCCGGCAGAGCGGCCCGCACCTCGTCGAGCGCCCTTTCGTACCCGGGGGTGACCACCGCGTTCAGGGCCGGGTTGCGTGCCTCGATGCGGGCGATGGCCGCGGTGACCAGCTCCTCGGCCGTCACTTCGCGGTCGCGCACCAGCGCGGCCTGCGCCGTGGCGTCCAGCCGGCCGAGCGAGTCCACATCGCAGGCCCGCAGCATTACTGGCCGGCCAGCCGCTCGACGATCGGCGCGGCCGCATCCACCTCACCGAGCATGACCGAGCTGATTCCGTACCGCTCCCGCAGCTCGATGATCTTCTGGACCAGCCCGTCGACCGAACCGATGAAGAAGTGCGGGGACGCCAGCACCTCGTCGACGCTGAGCTCGACCCCGCTTCGCTTGTACATCTCGTCGATGCGCCGCTGGGCCTCGGCCCGGGCGTGGTTGGTGATGACTGCAGGCGCGCCGCCGAGGGAGTACGCGTTGATCTCGATCTGGCCCCACCGGTCCCCGGCCGCGTCCCGTACCCAGTGGATCTTCTCTTCGGTGGCGGCGGCGGTGAGGCTGCGGGGATCCGCCGTCGGCTGGGACTGGTCGTCGCACATCGGCATCATCCGGGGAGCCATCCCCACGATGTCGGCCTCCTGGCCGGCGAGAGTGAGGATCCGCCGGCCTCCGCCGCCGATGAGGAACGGCGGGTGCGGTCGCTGCACCGGCTTGGGCAGGCCGTCGTGCTCGGTGATGGTGTAGTGGTCGCCGGCGAAGGAGAACGGGTGGTCGCCGAAGCAGCCCTTGAGCACGGCGATCGCCTCCCGCAGCCGGGAGACCCGGGTCCCCACCGGGTGGAACGGCAGGCCGATCGCGTCGTACTCCGGCCGGCTCCAGCCCGCG
>DASSUA010000349.1:0-7926 GCA_035707525.1 Pseudonocardiaceae bacterium | reverse complement strand
GGTGAACACGGTGCCGGTCGGGTTGTGCGGCGAGTTGACCACGATGGCCCTGGTGCGCGGGTTGACCGCGGCGCCCAGTGCGGCGGCGTCGAGCTCGAAGTGGCCGGTGTGCGGGTTGGGCCGCAGCGCCACCGAGCGGCGGGTGGCACCGGCGAGCCCGACGGCGGCGGCGTAGCTGTCGTAGTACGGCTCGATCAGCACGACCTCCTCAGCCGGCTCGACGAGTGCGAGCAGGGTGGCGGCGATCGCCTCGGTGGCGCCGACCGTGACGAGCACCTCGGTGTCGACGTCGTGGTCGGCCTGGTAGTCGCGCTTGCGCTGCTCGGCGATTGCGGTGCGCAGCTCGGGCAGCCCCGGGCCGGGGGAGTACTGGTTGACCCCGGTCGCGATCGCGCGCCGGGCGACGTCGAGCATCGCCCGCGGCCCGTCGGTATCCGGGAAGCCCTGACCGAGGTTGACCGAGCCGGTCCGCACCGCAAGCGCGGTCATCTCGGCGAAGATCGTCGACGTGAACGGCCGGAGCCGGGAGACCAGGGCAGGAGTGCGCACCAGGCCATCCTCTCAGCCGGGAGCCGACAGTGCGGTGGCCAATCGATGACAATTGACACGTGCAGCTGACGATGAACGAGAAGGCCAAGCAGCGCGACCTGCGCCGGATGAAGCTGGTAGCGCTGTCGTTCCTGCTCGGCGCCACGGTCATCTACGGGATCGCCCGGTGGCAGGAAACGCTCGGTGCGCCTGACTGGGTGGGGTTCGTGCGGGCGGCCGCCGAGGCCGGCATGGTCGGCGCGCTCGCCGACTGGTTCGCCGTCACCGCCCTGTTCCGCTACCCGCTCGGGATCAGGATCCCGCACACGGCGATCATCCCGAACCGCAAGGACGCCCTCGGCAACAGCCTGTCCGAGTTCGTCGGACACAACTTCCTGGCCGAGGACGTCGTCCGCGACAAGCTGCGCCGCGCCGAGATCACCAGGCGGCTCGGCGAGTGGCTCCAGCGCAGGGACATCGCCGAGCGGGTCACCAACGAGCTGGCCATGGCGGTGCGCGGCGCGGTCACCGTGCTGCGCGACGACGACGTGCAGGAGCTGCTGGAGCAGGCGCTGGTCAAGCCGGTCGTCGAGCGGGAGTGGGGCCCGCCGCTCGGCACGATGCTGGGCCAGATCCTCGCCGACGGCGCCCACCACCGGCTCGTCGACCTGGTGTGTGACCGCGCCTACGAGTGGGTTCGCGACAACCACGCCACCGTGCTGCGCGTCGTCGGCGACCGGGCCCCGACGTGGTCGCCGAAGTTCCTGGACGGCATCGTCGCCGACAAGGTGTACGGCGAGGTGCTCTCGTTCGCCTGGGCGGTCAAGACGACCCCGGACCACCCGATGCGCAAGGCGGTCGACACGTTCCTGGTGGAGTTCGCCCACGACCTGCGCTACGACCCGGAGACCATCGTCCGCGCCGAGCAGGTCAAGCAGAAGCTGCTGGAGCACCAGGCGGTGCGCAACCTCGTCGGCTCCGCGTGGGCCACGGTCAAGAAGCTGATCCTCGACGCCGCCGAGGACCCCTCGAGCGAGCTTCGGCTACGGGTCACCGACGGGCTCTGTTCGCTTGGCCGGCGCCTGGTCGAGGACGCCGAGCTGCGGGCCAAGGCGGACGGCTGGCTGGAGAGCGCCGCCTCGTACGTCGTCCGGCATTACGCCGGCGAGATCACCACCCTGATCACCGACACCGTCGAGCGCTGGGACGGCGTCGAAACCTCACGCAAGATCGAACTGCAGGTCGGGCGGGACCTGCAGTTCATCCGGATCAACGGCACGGTCGTCGGCTCGCTCGCCGGCCTGGCCATCCACACCGCCTCCCAGATCTTCTTCTGACGGGCGCTGGCCGAAGCCGAGGCGTTGCGGCGTTGGGTACGGAACGAGAATGACCGAATACGGACCGCGCAGGTAACAAGTCACGCGATCGAGAGCTAGGGTGTGATCGAGTTCCACCGAGTATCCGCTCAGCAAGGAGCATCGATGCGGCGCACCCTTTCCGTTTCGGCACTCGTGGCGGTCACCTGCTTGGCCGCCGCGGGCTGCCTGGGGCAGCAGGAGGAGTCCGACAGCCAGCGCAACGCGCAGGCCAAGGACGTCAGCCTGACCATCACCGCGAACGCGGTCGCCGGCGGCAAGAACGCCGCCGGGGCCGAGTGGGTCGACAAGTACGTGATCCCCAAGTTCGTCGAGCAGCAGAAGGCCAAGGGCGTCAACGTCACCGTCAAGTTCGAAGGCAACGGCGCGGCCGACGAGCAGTACAAGCAGAAGGTGGCGCTCGACCTGAAGACCGGCGGCGGCGCGGACATCGTCAACCTGGACGGCATCTGGGTCGGCGAGTTCGCGCAGGCCGGCTACATCAAGCCGCTCAACGAGGTGGCCGGCGGGGACGTCGACAAGTGGGACGGCTGGCAGCAGATCCCCGAGGCGGTACAGGAGATCGGCAAGTTCGAGGGCAAGCGCTACGCGGTGCCGCTGGGTACCGACGGACGGGTGCTCTACTTCAACAAGAAGCTGTTCGCCCAGGCCGGGCTGCCCGCCGACTGGCAGCCGGAGAGCTGGGAGGAGGTGCTGCAGGCCGGCCAGCGGCTCAAGGCGCTGCCCGGGATCACCCCGATCCAGCTCAATGCCGGGACCGCGATGGGCGAGGCCACCTCGATGCAGGGTGTGTTGCCGCTGCTGGTCGGTACCGGCGCCGAGGTGTACAGCGACGGCAAGTGGCTCGGTGGCGGCAAGGAGCTGACCGAGGTGCTGACGCTGTACGAGTCGATCTACAAGGGCGGCGCGCTCGGCGACCCGCTCCTGCAGCAGGAGGCCAAGGGCCGGGAGAAGTCGTTCCAGCTGTTCGCCGAGAACAAGATCGGCATCCTGCTCGAGGGCGACTACCTGTGGCGCGGCGTGCTGGAGCCGACCAAGGGTGTGGCCAAGATGGCCGACCGCAACACGGCCGTCGGCTGGGCCAAGATCCCGGCGCAGACGCCCGGCTCGGGGATCCGCGGCCAGGACTTCGTCAGCATGTCCGGGGGCGGCGTCCGGGTGATCAACCCGAACACCAAGTTCCCGCAGCAGGCCTGGGAGTTGCTGCAGTTCATGAACTCCGCCGAGGCGATCAAGGCCGAGCTGTCCGGCCAGGCCAGGGTGACCCAGCGCGAGGACGTCAACGCCGAGGTGCTCGCCAACGACCCGCTGCTGTCGTTCGTCGCCGAGCAGGTGCTGCCGCTGACCGCGTACCGGCCGGGTCTGGCTCAGTACCCGCAGGTGTCCACCGCGCTGCAGCAGGCGACGGCCGACGTGGTGACCGGCCGCAGCCCGAGCGAGGCCGCCCAGCGGTACCAGGAGGCGGTCGGGGCGGCGGTCGGCGCCGACAATGTCTCGACCAGCTGACATGTCTCGACCGGCTGACATGTCTCGATCGGCTGACATGTCTCGACCGGCTGACGCATGACCGTCACGGCGCCCCCGGCAGCGCCGGCGCAGGAGGCCCCGGCCCGGCCACGCATCGACGTGGCCGGGCTCGGGGCCGTGCGGGGCGGCCTGTTCGTGCTGCCCTCGCTGGCGATCATCGGCGTGTTCCTGCTGTTCCCGGCGCTCTGGACGATCTACATCGGGATCACCGACTACCGGCTCACCGGTGAGCAGGCGCGAAACCCGCAGGTCGTCGGCCTGGAGAACTACCAGCGGGCGTTCGACGACCCGCTGTTCGGCAACTCACTCTGGCTGACCCTGCTGTTCGTGCTCGGCTCGGCGGTCATCGGGCAGAACGTGCTCGGCTTCGGCCTGGCGTGGATGCTGCGCAACACCACGCCGTTCATCCGGCGCACCGTCGAGGCCATGGTGCTGCTGGCCTGGATCCTGCCCTCGACGGTCGTCGCCTACCTGTGGATCACCGTGCTGGACCGCGACGCGGGCACCCTGAACGCGCTGCTCGGCACGCCCGGCACGGCGTGGCTGCTGCAGTACCCGATGGCATCGTTGATCGTGTTCAACACCTGGCGCGGCACCGCGTTCTCGATGCTGCTGTACTCGTCCGCATTGGCCGCCGTGCCGCCGTCGCAGCTGGAGACCGCGCGCATGGTCGGTGCGTCCGGCTGGCAGACCGTGCGGGACGTCGTGCTGCCGCACATCCGCGGCCACATCCTGACCAACACCCTGCTGATCAGCCTGTGGACCGCCAACGACTTCACGCCGTTCCTGCTCACCGCCGGTGGCCCGGACCACCAGTCGGAGATCATCGCCGTGTTCATCTACCGGACGGCGCTCGAGGGCGCGAGCGACCTGGGCTATGCCTCGGCGATCTCGCTGCTGGTGCTGCTGGCCAACCTGGTGATCGCGCTGTTCTACATGCGGATGCTGCGTTCGAGGCAGGCCCGGTGACCCCCGGCTGGGTGCTGCGCCGCATCGGGTTCTACGTGCTGATCTCGGTGCTGATGGCGTTCTTCACGGTGCCGATGCTGTGGCTGGCGACCGCGCCGTTCGACGCCAACCCGCGGCTCGGGCTGCGCTGGCCGGACTGGACGCTGGACAACGTCGAGGCCACCGTGCGCCACCCGTACGCGCTGGGGTCGCTTGGCAACGCGCTCGTGCTGTGCGGTGTGACCGGGGCGCTGACCTGCGCGCTGGCGGCGCTCGCCGCGTATGCGCTGTCCCGGGTGCGGCTCCCCGGCCGCGACGCGCTGCTGTACGTGCTGCTGCTGCTGTCGAGCGTGGTGACCGGGACCGCGGCGATGGTGCCGATCTTCATCCTGATGACCCAGCTCGGACTGATCGACTCGCAGTTCGGCACGGCGCTCGTGCTCACCGGCGGCCTGCTGCCGGCGGCGATCTTCATCCTGAAGGACTTCGTGGACGCCGTGCCGCGCTCGTACGAGGAGTCGGCGCGGGTGTTCGGCGCCTCGCCGTCGCAGGTGCTGCTGCACGTAGTCGTGCCCGTGGTGCGCCCGGGGCTCGCCACGATCCTGGTGTGGGCGTTCGTCAACGCCTGGGGCAACTTCCTGCTGCCGTACCTGCTGCTGCGGCGCATCGACTCCCAGCCGGCGGCGGTCGTGATGAAGACGCTGCAGGACGAGGGCGGCAGCGCCAACCTCACGGTGATCCCGGTGTTCTCGCTGCTGTACTCGATCCCGGTCGTCGTGCTCTACCTGCTGGTGAGCCGGCGCTACGGGTTCCGCTTCCACGGAGGGATCAAGAGGTAGTGGCCGCTGTCGAGGTGCGGGAGCTGTCCACGGTGTACCCGAACGGGGTGCGCGCGGTGGACGGGCTGTCGCTGCGGATCGCCGACGGGGAGTTCTTCGCGCTGCTCGGCCCGTCCGGCTGCGGAAAGACGACGCTGCTGCGGACGATCGCCGGGTTGGAACCGGCCGCCTCCGGACGCGTGCTGATCGGCGACGTCGACGTCACCCGCACCGAACCGGGGAAGCGCCGGGTGGCCATGGTCTTCCAGGACTACGCGCTGTTCCCGCACATGACGGTGACCGACAACGTCGCGTACCCGCTGCGGGTGCGCGGGGTGTCGCGGGCCGAGCGCGTGCGGACCGCCGAGCGCACCACGGCGAGCCTGTCGCTGGCCGGGCTGTCGGACCGCCGGCCGGCGCAGCTGTCCGGTGGCCAGCAGCAGCGCGTCGCGCTGGCCAGGGCCGTCGCCTCCGGGGGCGAGCTGCTGCTGCTCGACGAGCCGCTGTCCAACCTGGATGCCCGGCTGCGCCTGGAGGCGCGCACGTTCCTCAAGCGGTTGCAGCGCGAGCTGGGCGTCACGACGATCTTCGTGACCCACGACCAGGCCGAGGCGCTCGCGCTGGCCGACCGGATCGCCGTCATGGACGCCGGCCGCATCCGCCAGCTCGGCACCCCGTCGGAGGTGTTCCGGCGCCCGGCGTCGACGTTCGTGGCCAACTTCATCGGTTCCACGCCGATGAACCTCGTCGATGGATCGCTGTCGAACGGCACGGTGCTCGTCGCCGGCGCACAGCTGCCGGCCTTGGTGGACGGTGCGCCGTCGCCGGAGGTCGTCGTCGGGGTCCGGCCGGAGTACCTGACGCTGCACGCGACGCGGCCCGCGGCGGCGGCGTTCGAGGGTACGGTCGCCGTCGTGGAGACGCTCGGGGTCAGCTCGCTGGTCACGATCGAGTGTGCCGACGGCGTGACCATCGGGGCGACCGTGCCCGAGGGGTCGGAGCCCGCCGTGACCACGAAGGTGTACGCGACCCCGCAGCCGGGCCGGCTGCTGCTGTACTCCCGCGAGACCGGCGAGCTGCTCGGCGCGGCGGGCTCGTGACCGACGCGGTACCGTGACCGAGATCGTCCACAGTGGACGGTGGACCCGGGACGACCGGGCGGCCGGGATGTGGCCGCGGCTGCCGTTCGACGTGCCGGCCGGCCGCAGTGGAATCAGTGTTTCGCTCGCCTACGACGACTCCGGCGGAGCCGTCGTCGACCTCGGCTGCGAGGGCGCCGCCGGCTGGCGCGGCTGGTCCGGTGGGGCCCGGCGGTCGTTCTCGATCGGCGCGCGGGAGGCGACGCCCGGCTACCTGCCCGGCCCGCTCGAGCCCGGCGAGTGGTACGTGGTGCTCGGGCTGCACCGCATTCCACCGGGCGGTGTCGGCTACGAGGTCCGCGTCTCGGTAGGCGTGACGGTCAAGGAGCCCCGCGCCGTTGAACCGGTCCCGGCCGAGCGGCCACCGCGACGGGACCTGCCGGCGCTGCCGGGAACGCGCTGGCTTGCGTGCGACTTCCACTCCCACACGGTGCACTCCGACGGCACGCTCACGGTGCCGCAACTCGCGGTCAGGGCGGCTGCGCGGGGCCTCGACGTGCTCGCGGTGACCGACCACAACACGATCAGCCACCACGCCGAGCTGGCCGAGGCGTCCGCGCGCTACGGCGTGCTGCTGCTGCCGGGCCAGGAGGTCACCACCGACACCGGGCATGCGAACGCGTTCGGGCCGATCGGCTGGGTGGACTTCCGGGAGCCGGCGTCGTCGTGGCTGGCGGCGGTGTCGCGCGCCGGCGGGCTGCTGTCGATCAACCACCCGCTCGCCGCCGACTGCGGCTGGCTGCGCCCGCTGCACCCCCGACCGCCGCTGGCCGAGGTCTGGCACTGCACGTGGCTCGAACCCACCTGGAACGGCCCGCTCGCCTGGTGGCGAGCCGCCGGCCTGGACACGATCCCGATCGGCGGCAGCGACTTCCACGTCCCCGGCCAGCACGCCGAGCTGGGCCGCCCGGTCACCTGGGTCGCCGTGCCCGACGGCGGACCCTCGCCGGTCGACGCGGTCCTGGACGCCCTGCGTGCCGGCCGGACCGCCGTCTCAGCCGACGTGGCCGACCCCGGTTGCCCGGTCCTGCTGCGCCTCGGCGACGAGCTCGTCGCGGTCGACGCCGAGGGTGCCCTGCTGATGGCGCCGGACGGCACCCGCCTCCCGATCCGCTCCGCCCGCGAGAACGTGCCTGCCGCCTCCGGCGGCCACCTCCTGCTGTCCCCCGACGGGGCTGTCCTTGCCCTGAGCGCCTAGCCGGCGACGGGCAGTGCATGACTGCAAGCACGCCGCGGCCGGCACAGCTCCCGGCGGGTTGGCCAAACGCTCCGGAGCCGTGTGACCAATTGGTCAACTCCACAGCCATCTGTTGACCAAACTGACACATGACGGCGAACCAAACGCATCGGTTCCGCCTGCCGGCCGTCCACACCGGCGCCGTCTGCCGTTAGGCGCCGGTATAGAGCCGTTCCAGGTCGATCAGCTCAACGCCGTCGCGAGGGGCGGATCGCGCCAGGTCGGAGGTGAAGCCGGCGCCGGAGAACAGCAGGAGCCGGGCGCCGGTCGCATGACGGTCGGTTCGGGCGATCAGGTCGCGGGCTCGGCGCAGGCGCTCCAGGTGGCCGATGCCGACCGTGGTGCCGAGCTTG
>DASSUA010000348.1:0-3714 GCA_035707525.1 Pseudonocardiaceae bacterium | reverse complement strand
CACCACTTCGCGATCTGCTGCAGCAGCACCGTCTTGCCGGTGCCGAAGCCGCCCGGCACGGCGGCGGTGCCGCCCCGAACGATCGGGAACACCGCGTCGAGCACCCGCTGACCGGTCAGCAGCGGCGCACCGGTGTCCCGGCGGCCCCGGGCCGGGCGGGGCTGCCGCACCGGCCACCACTGCACCAGGCCGACGGCGTGCCCGCCGACGGTGGCGACCGCCTCCTCCGGCGAGCACAGCCCGTGGTCGCGGATCCAGCTCAGCCGGCCGGACACGCCCGGCGGCACCAGCACCCGGTGCACCAGCGCGCCGGCGTCGTCCACCGTGCCGAGCACGCCGCCGTCGCCGATCACCTCGCCCTGCCGCGCGAGCGGCGTGAAGGCCCACTTACGGTCGCCGGCGGTGCCGACCGAGCGGGGTGGCAGCCAGGTCGGCGCGCCGGCGAGCGGGCGGAGCATCCCGTCGAAGACGCCGCCGAGCAGCCCCGGGCCCAGCGGCACCGCGAGCGGGCGGCCCAGGGCCTGGACCGGGTCACCGGGCGCCACTCCGCCGCTGTACTCGTAGACCTGGACGGTCGGGCCTTGCGGGCGCACGGCGACGACCTCGCCGGCCAGCCCGTCGCGGCCGACGGCCACCAGCTCGGACATCGCCACGCCGGCAAGGCCCTCGACCTCGATGAGGGGGCCGTTCACCCGGCGCACGGTGCCCGCGCTCACGGTGCCCGCGCTCACGGTGCCCACAGCTCTTCCAGCTCGGTGCCGAGGGCGTCGACCGCGCGATCGGCGAAGCCGTCCAGCGAGTAGTCGACCCGCCGGCCGGCGGTCTCGGCGACCATCCGGCCGGCCGCGCCTTCGACCAGGACCGGGTCCGCTCCCAGCCGCCCGCGCATCGCGGCGGCGAGCCCGTCGCGCAGGCCCGGGTAGGCGGGATCGTCACGCAGCCGCCGCACGGCCGCCCGGCTGGCCTTGCGCAGCGACAGGTACGCATCGCGCCGCGCCGCCATCGCGATTGCCCTGGCCCCGCGCCGGGCCCTGGCCCGCGCCCCGGCGAGAGCAATCGCGGCGTCCGCGGCGCCCTCGGTCCTGGCCTGCTCGACCATCGCCGCCGCCTGCGCCCGGGCCGCCGCCAGGGTGGCGGCCGCCTCGGCGTCGGCTTCGGCCAGCAGCCGCTGCGCCTGCGCGCGGGCGGCGGCCAGCAGCGCCGCCCGCACGGGGGCGAGCGCCGCCGCGACCGGCGCCTCGGGCCTCATGGCAGCACCGCGACTATTGGCCGGCCCGCCGGCGCCACCATCGGCCGGCCCGCCGGCAGTGCGGCCGCCGCGGCCGGGGTCAACAGCACAACCCCGACCTCGGGCGCGAGCGCATCCCAGGCGGCGCGCACCTCGGTTGCGGTCTCGGCGACCTGGACCTGCACGCCGACGAGCGCGAAACCGGCCACCCTGACCCGCTCCCCGATCGCCGCGACGGTGAACATCGGTCACGCCCGCCCGATGAGAATGATCGCCACGACCAGGCCGTAGATCGCGATCCCTTCGGCGAGGCCCACGATGACCATGGCCCGGCCGAACAGCTCGGGCCGCTCGCTCATCGCCGCCAGCGCCGCCGCTCCGGTGTAGGCGACCGCGATCGCCGCACCGATCGACGAGCCCGCCACGGCGATTGCCGCGCCGATGAGGGCGGCGCCATTGGCCGGCTGTTCCGCCTGCGCCAGGGTCGCCGCCGGCTGGGCGCCGGCCGGGTCGGCGGCGAGCGCCGTCATGACCAGCGCCGCGGCCCCGACCAGCAGGCCAAGGTTCGCCGCGACGAGGATGCGCCGGGCGGTGCGGCGGTCCAGCCGGGCCAGCAGTGCAGCCGCGACCGCGCCGACCGCGATCACCGGCAGGGCGATCAACCAGAGGTTCACAGCTCCTCCTCGTTGGCGGTGGGGACGCGCCACGGCTGGAACGGGCGCCCCTCCTGCAGGAAGATCCGGGAGAACAGCTCGTAGTACTCCAGGCGCAGCGCCTGCACCCCGGCGACCAGGGCCTCCAGCACGAACGCCACGGCGTTACCGGCGGCGAACAGCAGCACGGCACCGGCCATGGCGGCGCCACCGAGCCCCCAGAGCGCCTGGGTGCCCTGCCACACCACCCAGCCCAGCGCCGCGTGGGTGAGCCCGAACGCGGCCAGCCGGGCGAACGACGCGACGTTCGAGCCGAGCCGCACCACCAGGTCGAACAGCTCGACCGTGGCCTGCGCGGCGCCGGCGAAGCCGCCGCCGGAACCGGTCAGCAGCCCGATGAACGCCAGTACCAGCGCGGCCACTGCGGCCGTGACGCCGAGCGCGGTCAGCCAGGCCAGCCCGAAGTAGACGCCACTGATGGTCACGCCGCCGGCCAGGAACAGCAGCGAACCGGCGACTCCGGTGGGCGCGTAGAGCGCGAAGGACCAGCCGCCCTCGCGGACCCGGTTCACCGTTCCCAGCGCGTAGGCGATGCCCAGCAGCACGGCACCCAGGCTGATCCCGGCGACCAGCAGCCGGACCGGCTCCTCCAGCGGTGAGAGCCAGGCGACCGGCACCACGCCGGTCGGCCCGAAGAACTCGCCGTACCCGATCCCGGCGATCATGCTGGCGAGCCCGGCACCGGCAATGAACAGCCACCGCGAGCGCAGCTTCGGCCGGTCCAGCCAGCGTGGCCGGCCCGCGCGCAGCAGCAGCGCGCCGAGCAGCAGCAGTGCCCCGTGCCCGGCGTCGCCGAACATCACGCCGAACATCACCACGTAGGCCAGGCCGGCGAGCAACGTCGGGTCGATGTCGCGGTACGGCACGGTCGCGTAGGTCAGCACGAGGGGGCCGAACGTGCGGCCGGGGCCGGCCCGGCGCAGCGCCGTCGGCGGCTCCACGCCGCGCGGCCGCGCCAGCGGCACCACCGCGCCGCCGACCTCGGAGAGCCGGCCGGCAAGCGCCGGCAGCTCCGCTGCCGGCATCCAGCCGACCAACCCGGCGACGCCGCCGCGGACGATGCTGTCGTCACGGCGCGACTGGAGCTCGGCTTCCCCGGCGAGGACGTCCAGCCGGCCGGCCCGCTGCAATTCGTCCAGGTCGGGTTCCCGCGGCCAGAGCACCGGAACCGCCGGCGCGGGCTCATGCAACCGCTGCAGCCTGGCCGCCGCCTCGCCGATGACCGTGTCGGCCGCGGCGGTCGTCCGGTCGATCTCGACCACCCCGGCGTCGGCCACCCGCACCAGCGTGTCGCGAAGCGCCGCCTCCGGTGCCACCAGGGCGATCCTCGACATCGGGACCGGAGTGACCAGGTCACGCCACCTCATGCAGCACCTCCAGCGGCCCCCCTCCGCGGGCGGCGAGTTCCAGTGCCGCGCCGACCTGCCAGGCGTCGGCGGCCAGCAGTGCGCACGCGCCGATGACCGGCTCCATGCCGAACCGCGATCCGGTGAGCAGCCCGAGCCCGTCGCTGCGCAACCGGGCCCACCAGGCGGTCTCGGCCCGCCACAGCTCGTCGGGCGACTGCACGCCGGCCAGTGCCCAGCGGGCGTCCGGGCGCAGCGACCGGCGGAGCTCGGCGAACGAGGGCGTCTGCGGCAGCCCCGGCCCGAGCATCAACGCGGCGGCGACGGCGGCCGGCTCCGGTAGCCGGCGCTCGGCCACGAACAGCTCCCTGGCCACCAGCAGGGCAGTCCCGCCGGCGGCCCAGCGCGCCGCCGGCGTGACGACGGC
>DASSUA010000347.1:0-6968 GCA_035707525.1 Pseudonocardiaceae bacterium | reverse complement strand
GTGGCCGGTGAAGTGGCGGAACTGGCCGAACGACTGGTGCAGGAGCATGTCGAGGCCGCTGGCGAGGCGGCCGCCTTGGGCGGAGACGGTTCGGGCCAGGGGCGTTGGCCAAGGGTGGTAGACCACGTCCAGGATGTAGGGGCAGCGGGCGAGGTCGGCGGCGTAGGCGTCGGCGGCGCCGGCGGGGACGGTGCTGACGACGACGTCGGCCGTGGCACAGGCGGCGGCCAGGTCGGCGAGCTCGACGATGGGTGCCGACACGCCGAGGCGGGCGGCGCAGGCGCGGGCTTCGGCTGCGCGGGCGGGTGAGCGGACCGCCAGCGCGATGTCGGTCACGCCGAGCCGCGCCAGTCCGGTGAGCGCGGCACAGGCGGTGCCGCCGGCGCCGACCACGACACCCCGGGTGCCGGTGCTGAACCCGGCGGCCCGCAGCGCGCCGGCGACCCCGTCGACGTCGGTGCAGTCGGCGAGCCAGCGGCCGGGCGTCAACTGCACGAGCGTGTTGGCCGCGCCGACCGCCAACGCCGTCGGGGTGGCCGACGCCGCCAGCGCGATGGCGGCGTGCTTGCCCGGCATCGTCACCGACAGGCCGGCCCACGACTCGTCGAGGCCGGCGACGAACCCGGGCAGGGCCACGTCGTCGCACTCGATCGCGTCGTAGCGCCAGCCGTCCAGGCCGAGGGCCGCGTACCCTGCCCGGTGCAGCACCGGTGACAGCGAATGCGCCACCGGGGAACCGACGACGGCAGCCCGGCCGGTCAGAAGACCCCCCTGGCCCTGGCATCCGCGACGTTCGCCTGGTGCTGATCGAGCGTCTCGGCGAAGCACGACGTGCCGTCGCTCTGGCACTTGACGAAATAGCGCCAGGCGCCCGGCTCGGGGGCGACCGCGGCGGCGATCGCCTTGTCGCTGGGCGCGCCGATCGGCGTCGGGGTCAACCCGGTGTTCCGGTAGGTGTTGTACGGACCGGGCCGCAGCCGGTCGTCGTCGTTGGTCCGTACCTCCTGCTGGTCGAGTGGGTAGTTGACCGTGGAGTCGAGCTGCAGGCGCTGCCCGTCGGCCAGCCGGTTGTAGATAACCCGGGAGACCTTGCCGAAGTCGGGCGTGATGCCCTCCCGCTCCACCAGCGATGCGATGATCAGCACCTGGTAGGGCGGCAGGCCGGTTCCCTTCGCCTTGTCGGCGATCGCCGCCGCCTGCAGGCGCAACGCGGACGCGGAGACCAACGCCTTGAGCACCTCGACGGCCGGCGCTCCCGGCTTGACGTCGTAGTTGCCGGGCAGGATCAGGCCCTCCAGGCGCCGCCTCGGTTCGGCGGCCAGCACGCCGGCGATCGCCCAGTCCGGCACGCCGAGCGCCGCCGGGTCGGTGGTCTCGATGGCCTGCCGGAGCTGGTCGACGGGAACCTGGGTTGGGGCGCCGTTGAGCTGCCCCGCGGTCGCCGTCGAGATCAGCGACAGGATGCCGGCCACGACCTTGCCGTCGGGCAGCCGAACGTCGTCGAGTTGCATGCCGCCGCGGATCTCCAGCCGCCCGACCCGGGACGCCGGCTCCAGCAGCAGCGTGACCGCCGAGGCGCCGGACATCTTGGTACGCATCCGGTAATAGCCGGGCTGCACCGAACGGATCTGCGCATTGTTCTGGGCGGCGAGAACGAACGCCTTCCCGCTGGCGACGACGTCGAGCCTGGCCAGTTCGGCACCGATCTCGGCGGTGGACGCGCCGTCGACGACCTGGGCGATCACCTCTACTTCGCCGGTACCGGAGTAGTCGGGCACGTCGCCGAACCCGCGCATTTGCTGAAGGCCGAACCAGGCCCCGACACCGAGCCCGGCGAGCAGAGCCAGCACGATGAACATGCCCAGCCCGCGCCTGCGGCGGCGCTTTCGCGCCCGACCCTTGGTGTTGTTGCGGCCGCGGCGGTCGGCGAACAGCGGCAGGTCGTCGTGGTCCCGCCAGGACTGCTGGTCGTAGGGGTCGTCCGCGTCCAGGCCTGGTTCGTGCGCGCCGAACTCCTGCGAGTGCCTCGGATCGCGGTAGTCATCGGAGTCGTGAAGCGTCCGGTAGCCGGGCCGCTGGCCGCGCGGGCCGTGGCCGTTGGAGTAATGCGGATCGGGCCGGTCCGCGTAGCGGTGTGGCCGCCGGAGCTCCTGCGAGTCGCTCGGGTCCCGGTGGCGGGACGGAACGCGATGGGCGCCGGAGGTGCCGGTCGGGCGACCGGGTTGCGGCGCGGCGTAGAAGGACTGGGAGTCGTACGGGGTGCGAGCGCTGTGAAACGACTGCGAGTCCTCGGGCCGTGGCGGAGTCCGGAACGACTGGGAATCCTGCGGTCGCGGCTGAGCCCGCAACGACTGCGAATCCGCAGGGCGAGGCGCAGCCCGGAACGACTGCGAATCCGCCGGCCGCGGCGGAGTACGGAACGACTGCGAATCCTGCGGTCGCGGCTGAGCCCGCAACGACTGCGAATCCGCAGGGCGAGGCGGAGTCCGGAACGACTGCGAATCCTCGATCCGGGGTGGCGGGGAGCGAAATGACTGCGAATCGGCCGGGCCGGGCCGGTCCTGGGAGTGGCGCCCTCCCCGATAAGGTTGAGTGCCGTTCGGCTCCTGGGGGTTGGGCCTGCGCCCGGACGGGTCCTGGTTCTCCCACCCACCGCCACGGCGGTCGGGTGGCTCGTGGCGCTCCCTCGGGTGCCAGGGATCGCGCGGCTCCCTCGACGGCCGCGGGTGGTCCGGCGGGCGCGAGGGAGGTGGAGCGGGCGGTTCGTAGGCATGCCGCGGTTGCTGAGCCGAGCGCTGATGGTCGGGGCGACGCGGCGGGGGTTGATATCGAGAAGTCATCGGCGCTCCTTCGGATGGCCGGCCCCCATGGCGTCCAACCAGGTCTGCAGGATGGCGACGGCGGCGGCCTGGTCGATGACCGCGCGCTGCCGGCGGCCGCGCATCCCGCTGTCTCGTAGGGCACGAGTCGCGGCCACGGTGGACAGCCGCTCATCGGCCAGCCGCACCGGCACGGGGGCGATCCGCTCGGCGAGGGCCGCCGCGTAGGACTGCGCCAGCTGCGCGGCTGGTCCGCGCCGCCCGGCCATGGTCCTCGGAAGCCCTACCACCACCTCGACCACCTCGTGCTCGGCGACAAGCTCAGCGAGCCGCACAATGTCCGATCCCGCCACCTCGTCCCTGGGGAGGGTAACGAGAGGGCTGGCCAGGATCCCGTTCGGATCACTGAGCGCAACCCCAACGCGCACCGTACCGACGTCGACCCCGAGCCGCCGTCCTACCGATGGAGCAACCGCCATCAGCTCTGGGTCACCGTCAGCCGGAGAGCTTACGTACTTCGGACCGAAGCTGCTCGACAGCGGCGCCGACCCCCGACGGGTCGCTCCCCCCGCCCTGAGCGACGTCCGGCTTGCCGCCACCGCGACCGCCGACGCTCGGCGCCACCGCCGTGACGAGCGCGCCGGCCGACAGCCCGCGATCACGGCCGGCCGGAGTCGTCGCCACCACGAAGGCGACCTTGCCCGAGGTCACCGAGAACAGCGCGACGACTCCCGGCCGCGAGCCCAGCCGGCCCCGAACGTCGATCGCGAGCGCACGAAGGTCGGCGCCGCCGACCCCGTCGGGCACCTTCGCGGCGACCAGCGCCACCCCGTCGAGGTCGACCGCACCCTCGGCGAGCGTACCGGCGCTGGAAAGCACGGCGGCCGAGCGCAGCCGCTCGAGCTCGCGCTCGGCGGTCCGCAGCTGCTCGACGACGCTGCCGATGCGCTGCGGGAGTTCCTCGGGCTGGGCCTTGAACTGCGTGGCGAGCTGGCTGACCAGCACGTGCTCGCGGGCCAGGAACCGGAACGCGTCCAGGCCGACGAGGGCCTCGACGCGCCTGGTGCCGGCGCCGATCGACGTCTCGTGCAGCAGCTTGACCACGCCCAGCTGGCCGCAGCGGTGGACGTGGGTGCCGCCGCACAGCTCGCGCGAGTAGTCGCCGATCTCGACGATGCGCACCTCGTCGCCGTACTTCTCGCCGAACATCGCGATCGCGCCCAGCCGCACCGCCTCGTTCATCGAGGTCACGAACGCGTGCACCTCATGGTTGTCGAGCAGGACGGCATTGACCTCGTCCTCGACATCGGCCAGCACGCTCGGCGGCACGGCCCCCTGCGGGGAGCTGAAGTCGAAACGCAGCCGGCCCGGCGCGTTCTGGGAACCGGCCTGCGCCGCCTGTTCGCCGAGGGCGCGGCGGAAGCCGGCGTGCACGAGGTGCGTCGCCGTGTGCGAGCGGGAGATCGCCTGCCGCCTGGCCACGTCGACGTCGGCGCGGGCGTTGGCGTCAAGAGTCACCTCGCCGCTGCGCACGACTCCCCGGTGCACCGACAGCCCGGGCACCGGGGCCTGCACGTCCGAGACCTCGACCTCGAACCCGTCGCCGCGAATGAACCCGGTGTCGGCGAGCTGCCCACCGCCCTCGGCATAGAACGGAGTGCGGTCCAGGACCAGCTCGACCTCGGCCCCCGCGCCGGCCGCCGGCACGCCCTGGCCGCCGACCAGCAACCCGACCACGGTGGCGTCGGCGAACAGGTCGGTATAGCCGAGGAAGTCGGTGTTGCCGTGGGAGTCGAGCACCGCTCGGTAGGCGGACACGTCGGCGTGCCCGGTCTTGCGGGCCATCGCGTCGCGCTTGGCCCGCTCCTGCTGCTCGGCCATGAGCCGGCGAAAGCCAGCCTGGTCGACCTGCAGGCCCGCCTCGGCGGCCATCTCGAGCGTGAGGTCGATCGGGAAGCCATAGGTGTCATGCAGCTGGAAGGCCTTGTCTCCGGTCAGCACCCGGCTGCCGGCCGCCCTGGTCTCGGCGACCGCCACGTCGAAGATCCGCGAACCGCTCGACAGGGTGCCGAGGAAGGCCTCCTCCTCGCGCCGGATGACCGCGTCGATCCGCGCGAAGTCGCCCACCAGCTCCGGGTAGGAGGGTCCCATGGCGTCCCGGACGACGGCGGCGAACTCGCCGAGCACCGGCTCGTTGACGCCGAGCAGCCGGGTCGAGCGGACGATGCGCCGCAGCAGCCGGCGCAGCACGTAGCCGCGCGCCTCGTTGCCGGGCGTCACGCCGTCGCCGATCAGCATGACCCCGCTGCGGGCGTGGTCGGCGATCACCCGGAACCGCACGTCGTCGGCCGGGTCGGCCCCGTATCGCCGGCCGGACATCTGCTCGGCCCTGGAGATCACCGGGCGGACCAGGTCGGTCTCGTAGACGTTGTCGACGCCCTGCAGCAGGTAGGCCACCCGCTCCACGCCCAGGCCCGTGTCGATGTTCTTGGCCGGCAGCGAACCGACGATCTCGAAATCGCCCTTGCCCATGCCCTCGCCGCGCAGGTCGGACATGAAGACCAGGTTCCAGATCTCCAGGTACCGGTCCTCGTCGACGACCGGGCCGCCCTCCTTGCCGTGCCCGGGACCGCGGTCGTAGTAGATCTCCGAGCACGGCCCGCACGGCCCGGGCACGCCCATCGACCAGAAGTTGTCGGCCATCCCCCGGCGCTGGATGCGTTCCTCGGGCAGCCCGGCGATCTTGTTCCAGAGCCCGGCGGCCTCGTCGTCGTCGGTGTAGACGGTCACCCAGATCCGGTCGGGTTCGAAGCCGTAACCGCCGCTGTCCTGGCTGCCGGTGACCAGCTGCCAGGCATAGTCGATCGCGCCTTCCTTGAAGTAGTCGCCGAAGGAGAAGTTGCCGGCCATCTGGAAGAAGGTGTTGTGCCGGGTCGTGTGGCCGACGTTTTCGATGTCCAGCGTGCGCACGACCTTCTGCACGCTCGTGGCACGCGGCCATGGCGCCGGCGCCTCGCCGAGCAGGTACGGCTTGAACGGAACCATGCCGGCGTTGACGAACAGCAGGTTCGGGTCTTCCATGATCAGCGACGCGCTCGGCCGCCGCACGTGGCCGTTGCGCTCGAAGTGGTCGAGGAACCGTCTGGTGATCTCGTGGGTTTGCACGGTGGTTGGGTCCTTGGCGTGGGTTCGGACTGGGGCGAGAGGCCGCGGCGGGCAGGTTGGCGCGGGTCAGCGCCGGGTGTCCGCCGCGCCGCGTGCTCGCCCGTTCGTGCCGCGGGAGCGCTCGTCGACCAGGTCGTTCAGCTCCTGCTCGCGCTCGGCCATGCCGGCACGGACGTCGGCGCCGAACGACCCGATCGCCAGACCGAGCTCCTGGAGCGCGCCGGCCAGGTCCTCGGCGAAGCCGCCGGGCGTGAGGTGGCGGGCAGCGCTGGTCACCCGCCGGGTGGCGAGCACTCCGACGGTGACCCCGAGCCCTAGCCAGAACAGCCGTTTCACCGGCGACCACCTCGACGCAGCGCGTTGCGTCCGATTTGCTTCCTACTTTGCCTGCCGGCTGCGGCGTTGTCCAAGGCATTGGACAACGCCTTACTCCGCCGCCGGCGGCGGACGGCCCGGCTCAGGCCGTAGCTGAGCGCCGCCGCCTTCACCAGCGGGCCGCCGAGCGTGGCGGTGAACAGGGAGGTCAGCACGGAGACGTTGCCGGTAACGGCCCGGGCGTCGGCGGTGATCACGTCCACCCGCTGCAGCTGCGTGTTGACGTGCCCGATCGTCGCGTTGGCGTTGGTGAGCAGCGGCTCGGACCGCTCGTGCGCCTTGCGGATCGCGATCGTCGCCTCGTCGAGCGTGCGGCCCAGCTTCAGCAGCGGGACGGCGAGTATCAACACCAGCAGTGTGAACGCCCCGGCGGCGATCAGCGCGGCAATCTGACCTGCCGTCACGAACCCTCCTCGCGGCGTGCCTGCCGCCTTGTCGGCCCCCCTGAGCAGTGCGACCACCCTGTGCGATCGGCTGCGTCAGGCTACCCCGTCGTGCCGTCGGCGGCTTCGGCGGCCGCAGTCGACCACGAGGTTCCCCGCCGGCCTCCGGCGCGCCGGCGCGAAAACCTCGTGGTCGACTCTGCGTGCCTAATCGAGCACGAAGGTC
>DASSUA010000346.1:0-9265 GCA_035707525.1 Pseudonocardiaceae bacterium | reverse complement strand
TACCTGTGCGCCGCCCTACCGTAAGGACCATGGCCGACACCCGCCAGCGCCTGATCGACGGCGCGATCGAGACGATCCGTCGCAACGGCCTCGCCGGCACGTCGGCACGGACGATCGCCGCCACCGCGGGCGTCAACCAGGCGCTGGTCTTCTACCACTTCGGCAGCGTCCACGAGCTGCTGGAGGCGGCCTGCCTGACCGCCACCCGGGCCAGGGTCGCCCCGTTCCTGGACCGGCTCGGCGGGATCACCGGCCTGCGTGAGCTGCTGGACCTCGGGCGGCGCCTGCACGCCGAGGAGCGCTCGCTCGGCAACGTCACGGTGCTGGCCCAGCTGCTGGCCGGCGCCCAGGCCGACCCGAGGCTCGCGAGCGCGACGTCGGCGGCGCTGCGGCTGTGGATCGATCCGATCCAGCGGGCCATCGAGCGGCTCCTCGCCGGCTCCCCCCTCGCCGAGTTCGTCGACATCGCCGGCCTGGCCAATGCCGTGTGCGCCGGGTTCATCGGTCTCGAACTGTTCGAGGGCGTCGAACCGGCCGGCGCCAACGCCGCGCTGGATGCCCTCGACCAGCTCGCCGCGCTGGTCGAGGCCCTCGACGACCTCGGTCCGGTGGCCCGCCGGGCGCTGCGCGGCCGGCTCCGCTGAACGGCGGGCCGGCCGAGCGGCCCCCATGGATCAGCGGACTGCCGGCACGGTGGCCTGGCACTGTCACATGAAGTTGCGGGTGTGCAGGGCGGAGAGCTCCTCGGCTTCGTCGGAAGGGAAGCCGAGGTGGACAAGGCGCCGCTGGCGGCCCTCGTCCATGTCCTTCTGGAGTTGTTGGACCGCCGACCAGCCGGTGGTGATGGCGTCCGGGGTCCAGGCATGCGCGGCCAGCACGATCAGCGAGTCGAAGACCTCCTGGTTGAGTCCGGCCGTGTCGGCCAGCGCGTCGTGGCGGCGTTCGGTGGCCATGCGGAGCCTGCCGAGCATGGCGGGGTCCGCCTCCACGGTGTATCTGAGGTGGGCCATGCCGAAGGCGACATGGCGGCGTTCGTCGCGGAGCGCCAGGCTGGCCACCTGACGGGTCACCGGGTCGGGTGCGTGCCGTGCGATGAACGACAGCAGGTCCAGGAAGCTGCCTTCGCCGAGCACCGACAGCAGGAACGCGGCCAGGGAGAAGTCCGGCTCGTCCATGAGGGTCTGCAGCGACGCCCGGCCGCCGGCGCCGGAGACGCCGAGTTCGTCGCAGTGCAACAGGGCTCGCCTGGTGAAGACCTCGATGTGGCGTGCCTCGTCGGCGACCTGGACGGCGAGCACCTGCATGACTTCGCGGAAGTGGGGGTGCAGCCGGGCGATGAACTTGGCAGGGATCTGCAGCGCCGCGTTTTCGTTCTCGATGAGGTAGGTCATCACCTGGACGATGGCGCCCTCGATCTCGGCCGGCAGGGCGGACGGGGCGGCCCAGTCGACATCGGCCTCGGGGTTCCACTGCCGGGCCGCGCCGTTGACGTAGAGCTGCCGGGCGGCGTCGGTCCAGACCAGATCCCGCTCGATGAGGTCGGCGTGCAGCGGTGGCCCGCCCTCTTCGACCAGGGCGCCGCGGGCGGCCAGGCCCCAGCGGACGTCGGCCCGGGGCACCACACCGCCGGGACCGGGGCCGCCGGCCCGCTCGGCCCGGTTCCACCGGGCGGTGCTGGCCGAACCCTTCACCACCACCGGGTGTACGCCGCCGAGGTCGATCCCGTGGCCCTGGGAACGGGCCCAGGCCGCCAGGTGGGTACGTAGCACCGGGTCGCGGCCACGGACGGTCAGCCGGCCCCCGACCGGCAGATCGCGCAGGGCACGCTGGACCAGCAGGTGCCCGCCCGCGTCGATGCCCAGACCGTCAAGGTCGATATCCGGCTGCGCGGACATCGCCGTCCTCCCCGTAGAAGCCCACCTCGTCGACGGCCGCGTCGAGGGCGGCATAGCCGGACGTCCGGCCCGGGCACCACTGCTTCAGTCCCTCCAGGTCCAGCAGCGGGCGCACGGTGGCGTCGTCGTAGGACATGGCCGACAGCAGACTGCCGAACCGGCTGACCTCGGCTGGGTCGGCGGCCGGGCCGATGGTCATGTTGCAGTGGTCGTAAGGGTCGGTCTCGCCGAGGATGCGGGTCGATCCGCTGGGCAGGACGCCTTCGCGGGCGAAGAGCAGATGGTTCGAATCGATCATGCAGGCGGCGTCCACGGCGCCGGCGACCAGCGCCCTGGCCGCGTCGCGTTCGCCGCCGATGTGGTCGCCGTGCAACCCGACCCCGACGTCGAAGCGGCGCACGGTCAGATTGTCGCCCGGGGTCAGGTCGTGTTTGCGAAGCAGCGACATCGGCAGCAGGTTGGCCTGCGGCGAGTCGATGGCGCCGGTGGCGATGGTGCGGCCGGCGAGGTCGGACAGGTTCCGCAGGTCCGAGTCGGCACGCACCACGATCAGCGAGCGCAGGTCGCGGTCGGTGTCGCGCATGACCAGCGCCTCGACGGTGACGCCGGCCTTGCCGGCCAGGCGGCGCGTCCGTATCCAGGCCAGCGGCGAGTTCCAGGCGGCGTGGATGCGGCCGGCCACCAGGTCCTCGGTCTGAGGCTCGTAGTGCGAGTACAGAAGGTAGTCGAACGGCAGGCCGTGTTTGATGAAATGGCGGCGGAAGCCGTCCCAGATGGTGACCACCTTGGGGTCGTAGGCCACCGCTCCCATGAGCAAGGTCATCGTCTGCTCCTCACATGAGAGGGAGCCCGGTGAGGGCCCGCCCGATGAAGTCGTGGAGGGCCTCGGTGGTGGGCGCCATCACCCGGGCGGCGCGTGCGTCGCGGAACCGGCGTTCGATGCCGAGGTCGGCCCGGAAGGCCGAGCCGCCGCAGACGGTCATGGCGGTGTCGGTGACGTCGATGACGGCCTCCGCGGCGACCGCCTTGACCTCCAGCAGGCGCAGTTGCGCGTCGTCGCGGCCGGTACCGAGCGCGGCGATGGTGTCATCGAGCAGGACCCGGGCCGTGTCGGTGGCGATCCGCATTCTGGCCAGACCGGCGCGCGCCGCGGGCTGCTCGGCCAGCGTCTGGCCGAGGTGTTGGAGGGTGGTGCCGGTCAGGTGCCGGGTCGTGGTGGCGATGACCGCCTCCATGAAGCCCACGCTGCACGCGGCGCCCAGGACGAGGAAGGACGGAAGCGCCGTGGCGAAGGCCAGGTCGAGTCCGCCGCCGTCGGGGCCGAGCCGGGCCGCGGCCGGCACCCGCACGCCGTCGGCGGTCACCGGGCTGGAGGCGTTGCCCCGCAGGCCGAGCCCTTCGAAGTCGAACGGGCTGGACAGTCCGGCGGCACCGGACGGAACCAGCCACAGGGTCATCGGTCCGTCGCCGTCGACCGGCCTGCTCGACCAGACGTAGCTGTCGGCCTGGCCCGCGGAGGTGACCCAGCTCTTCTTGGCGTCCAGTACGACCTCGTCGCCGTCGACGCGGGCGCTGCTGACCGGAGCCCAGAAGTGGCTGCGCGACCCCGACTCCGAGAAGGCGAGGGTGCTCAGGTGCCGCCCGGCGGCGATCTCGACGAGGGCGTCACGGGGGCCGTGGGCGGTGACCACGGCGACGGCCGAGTAGTGCATCAGCAGCACCATCGCCGTCGACCCGCAGGCGCGGGCGACCTGCTCCACGGCGTCGGCGGCCTCGGCCAGACCGCCGCCGCCACCGCCGGCGTCGCTGGGCACGGTGAGACCGAGCAGGCCCGCCTTGCCGAGCGCCTCGACGGCGTTGCGCGGGAACTTTCCTTCGCGATCGACCTGCCGTGCTGCCGGCTCTATGACCTCGGTGATGACCCGCGCGAGCTCGTCGCGGTACGCCATGTTCCCACCTTCCGCTCGTGGTCTCGGCGCAGCGTGCCATCCCGCGTGCTGTACATCAATGACCTCTTCGCACCCTGACTAGGCATCGTAACCGCTGCGTACCGATCGAGTCGTCTTGATCACTGATCTGCCAGGAGCCTGACCGCTGCCTGGACCCAGGCCTGGACCAGGCGAATAGGCTCCGGTCTGTGATGGCGTCGAAGAGTCCGTTCGAGCTGCGTTGACCCACCTGAGCCGGGTCCCGCGAAGAACCCCGCAAAGAACCCCGCGAAGAACATTGTCACGCGCGGCGGCGGCGGCCGGGGCTGTCGCGCTCGCGGCGGCGCTGCTGCTGCTGACGGTGGGCGGCTGGGCGGAGCGGCTGGGTTCGTCTTCGGCGCCGCCGACCCGGTCGATGGCGGGGCCTTCGGTACCGCTCGGTGCTTTTCTGGGTTCCGACCAGAGTGGTGTCGACCGAATCCCGCGATTTGCCTCCGCGACCGGGGCCACCGTTTCCGCCGGACGCACGTACCTGCCGGGAAGATCCTGGGCCGATGTGGAGGGGCCGGACTGGGCTATTGACCCGTGGTCCGCGTGGCGTGCGGCGCAGCCCGACCGGATGCTGGTGGTCAACGTGCCCATGGTGGTGCCCAACGAGCCGCCGTTGGCCGACGTCGAGGCGGCTGCGCTGCTGCGACGGGGCGCGCAGGGACGATTCGATGCCCACTTCCGCCGGCTGGCCGAGCGGCTCGTCGAACGCCGCGCGGGTGACACCGTCATCGTGCTCGGCTGGGAGATGAACGGCACGACCTACAGCGGTCGATGCGCCCCGGATCCGGCGGCGTGGAAGCAGTACTGGCGCAAGATCGTGGCGGCGATGAGGGCGGTGCCGGACCAACGGTTCCGCTTCGACTTCGCGCCGGCCCGTGGGGCCCAGGCGGTGCCGTGGCCGCAGTGCTACCCCGGTGACGACGTCGTGGACATCATCGGGATGGATTCCTACGATCAGGCGCCCGGCCGCACGTTCAGGGACTTCGTCGAGCAACCCTACGGCCTGCAGGCCCACGCCGATTTTGCGGCGGCGCACGGAAAGCCGGTGTCGTTTCCGGAATGGGGGCTGTACGACCACGGTGACAATCCGGCGTACGTACGGGCCATGCATGACTGGTTCAGCACGCATGACGTCGCGTACCAGAGCGTCACCGACTACTGCCCGCACGGCGTGTGGGGCTGCACAGCCAATCCCGAGTCCAGCCGCGCATACCGGGAGTTGTTCGGCGGCTCGGGTCAGCGTTGACCAGCCCGGCGGTGACCGTGTCGATCACGTCGAAGGTCCGGCGGATATCCGCCTCCGCGGCGGCGTAGCGCGCTGCCGTCTCCCCCTCTACGCGGGCCAGCCCGAGGTGGGCGAGACGTCGCGTGATCGCCTCGACGAGCGCGCCGACGTCGCCCGGCGGGACCACGGTGCCGGCGCCGGCCGGTAGGGCGTCGGTGATGCCCGGGATGTCGCTGCCTACCACCGAGCGGCCGACGGCGAGCGCCTCGAGCAGCGTCAGTGGTAGGCCCTCCCAACGGGACGGCAGCACCACCAGGTCGGCGGCGGCGTACCACTGCCACACATCCTGCACCGGTCCGATGAAGATCGCTCCTGGCGGCGCCTGCCGGCGCAGGGGTTCGAGCAGCTCGCCCCTGCCGACGAGGGCCAGGACGGCGTCGGGAAGCCGCGCCCGCGCGGATGCCCAGGCCGCGAGCAGCACGTCCTGACCCTTCTGCCTGGTCAGCCGGCCGACGCATACGGCCAGCGGGACGTCCGCGGAAAGCCCCAGACGGGCCCGGGCGCGGCGCCGGTCCTCGTCGCTCGCGCGGCCGAAAACGGCCAGGTCGACTCCGCTGCGGGCCATGCAGAACCGGCCTCGCACGCCGGCGGCGCGGCCCTGTTCCGCCTCGCCCTCGCCTACGCACACAAAGAGCGAGGTCCAGGCGGCGGCGAACCGCTCCCAGGCGAGGGTGGCCCGGGCGGTAGCGCGCGGCGCCGCCAGCCAGGACCAGCCGTGCGGCTGAAAAATGGTGGGCAGTCGCCCGCGAACGCCGAGCCGTCCGGCGAGTCCCGCCTTCGACGAGTGCAGGTGCACGAGGTCGGGGCGGACGGCGTGGACGTGACGGCGCAGCCGCCGGGCCTCGCTGGCCACGCTCGCCCCTGGCGCCCGGGCGGCCTGCCAACCGAGTCGCGCAATCCCCCGGTCTGCCAGCTCGTCGGCGAGCCATCCACAAGGTGGGCAGGCGACGACGACGTCCCAGCCGCGCCCCCGCTGGTCCGTGCACAGCGCGGCGACGTAGGCCGCGACGCCAGCCTCGGTCGGCTGGGTCACATGAAGGATGGTCGCCATCTCGTGACGCGCCTCGTCGTATTTCCGAGCACCGGGAACCGGGTCTTGACCAGACTTGCCAGCCAGTTGCGCCCACGGACGCCGGCCGCGTACAGCGTCGACGGCCCTCCCCCGCGGGCCAGCAGCAGGCGGCGGTTGTGCCTCTCGCGAGGCCGCCAACGCCGCTTGTACGGTTCGTCACCGCGTAGCAGGCTCAGCGTGGGCAGGCCGAGGCCGCGCGCCGAGTCGAGGGCGGTCGACAGCAGCAGCTGCGTGACGTCGACCCGCTTGCGCAGGTCGGGCCGGTGTCCGTAGAGGTACGCGCACAGCATGGTTCGGCCGACCAGAGCCAGGTCCACCGCGACGATCTCGTTGTCGAGGTGGTACTCGACCACCTGCGCCTGCCCCCGCTCGACCATGGCCGGGACGGCCGCGCGGAGATGGTCATCGAACCGCGCCCGCCCGTGCTCGGGGTTCAGGCCGCGGCCCTGCCACTGCTGGCGGTGCAGTTGCATCATCACCGCCACCGCGGCGGCCACCCGGTCGCCGGCGGCCCGGCTCGGCCGGATCCCCGCTGCCTGGATCTTGCGGCGTTTGGTGCGTCGGGTCTTGGCCGTCCTGGCCGGCAGGGTTCCGATCAGCTCGTCCACCGGCAGGGCGGGCAGCTCCAGGCAGGTCGACGCGCGCAGGCGCCGGGCGCGAAGCGGCCCCGCCGCGGCCAGCCGCCACGCCGCCGCGGCATCCCGTACCTCGGGCAGGTCGATCGTGTGCCGGGGATACTGGTTCGCCAGCTCCCTGGCCAGCCGCCGCGCGGCCTCCTCGGCGCACGAGTCGTCGAGCAGGACGTCATTGAAGTCCGAGATGCCGGCGCCGACCGGCGTGAGCACCGGCAGCCCGCATCGATGCCGTCGCATCAACGCCACCGCCCCCACCAGGAGACCGGTGCGCCATACGGTGATCACCACCAGCCGTCCCGGCCGGCCGTAGTGCTGCCACCAGGATTGCAGCCAGGCGTGCGATACGAACGGCGTCGCCGGCGAGCTGCGCTCGTACAGGTCGTTCCAATCGGCGGCGAGCCGGCTAAGCGCGCTGTCCTCGCGCAGGGTCTGGATTTGCCATTCCTCCATCGAGGCGGCCCTTGGTTCCGTCTTCTGGGTCGTCATCCGCGCTCCGATCGCCATCGTCGAGCTGGCCGCTCTGCGCCTTGCCGCGTCCCATGGGGACCAGCTGCCCGGCTACCGGTATGTGGCCGGTCCACGGCCGCCCGTCGGCCACGGCCACGTTGTGGTGTTCCCGGCGACGGCCGGATCGGCCGGTCCCGCCCAGCAGCGCCAAGCCGCCGAGCAGCAGGCCCACCGCGGCCCCGACGGCCACCGACAGCGCCGGGCTCGGCGATGTCGGACCTACCGGCGGCAACGCGGCGCTGAGCACCGTGAGTCTCACCCGGGTGTCGCCACGGTGCTTGTTCGCGGCGGTGACCAGACCGCCGGCGACGAGGTTGGCCAGGTAGGCCGCGCGGTCCGCCGACCCCGCCGAGCCGGTGAGCTCGATGACCGGGGCATCCGGCGAGGCGGCCGCTCGTACCTGCCGGCGTAGCTCGTCCACGGACGCCGTTGCGTTGCCCGCCGCTGCCGCGGCATCCAGCGCGGCACCCTCGTCGGCGATGCGCGCGTAGGCCTGGGCGTAGCTCACGGCCATGCTGTCGCTGGAGTCCTCGGCGACCACGACGACGTACGCCTTGGCGGTATAGACGGGGTCCCTCACCAGCCCGTACACGAGGCCGCCGAGCACTCCGAGGATCGTGAGCAGCCCGACCAGCCACCAGCGCCGGTCCGGCCAGGTCCGGGTCTCGGCCGCGACGGCCATCGCTCCTCCCTCATTCGAGGCAACCGGTAGGTGTTGCGCTGCCATGCCGGTGACGCGGCGGTACACCTCGTAGGTCCGAGCCGCGACCTCGGCGATGTCGTAACGGTCCAGCGCCGCTGGCGGCGGCAACCTCTGCGGTCCCCGCAGCATCAGGCCGGCCAGCTCCTGCCGGATCACGCGAGCGTCCGCCGGGAGGCGGCGCGCTGCGGGCACGGCTCCGGCGGGAAGATCGTCGAGCGCGGGGCAGTCGACATAGAGCACCGGCAGACCCGCGGCCAGCGCCTCGATGACGCTCAGCCCGAACGTCTCCTCCGCCGACGTCGCGACCAGGACATCCATGGCCCACAGGTGCGCCGGCACGTTGGTCGTCTCTCCGGTGAAGATCACCTCGACGTTCAGCTGGCGGGCCAGCGCGGCGAGTGCCTGCCGTTGTGGACCGTCACCGACGACCAGGGCGGTGACGCCGGGTACGCCTTCGAGCGCGCTCAACATCAGGCCGGTCTGCTTGCCGGGGACCAGCCGGCCCACGGAGCCGACCACGAACCGTTCCGGCGCGATCGCGAGCCGGTCACGGATGCGCGCCCGGTGGGCCGGGTCGAAGCGGAAGCCGGTGGCGTCGATGCCGTTGGGTATGAGATCGATACGCGACGCGGGCACGCCCCAGGCCACCAGCCGGCGCGCCACCGTCGGCGACACCGCGATCGTGCACTGGCCCAACCGTTCGGTGGCCAGGTAGAGCCGGCGCACGCCGGAGGACAGCCGGCGTCCTTCGATGTGCTCGTCGCCCAACGAATGCTCGGTGGCGACGACGTGCCGGACGCCGGCGAGCCGCGCGGCGATGCGGCCGTACACGCAGGCGCGGTAGAGGTGGGTGTGTACCAGGTCGAAGCGGCCCCTGCGGATGAGGCGTACCAGCCGGGGCAGCGCGGTCAGGTCCCTGTTGCCCCGCATGCCGAGGTCGTGCACGGGCGTGCCGTCGTCGCGGATCTCACTGGCGACGCTGCCCGGGTTGGTCAGCGTGACGACCTCGGCGTCCGTCTGCCGATGCCGCAGCAGCAGGCGCAGCTGATGCTCCGCACCGCCCGCGGCGAGCCCGGTGATCACATGAAGCACTCTCATCGGCGCACCTTCCAGGTGAGGGTGTGGCGAAGCTCCTTCAGCAGGAGGCGGGCCGGCCCGTCCCGCTCGCCGACGTACGTCCTTGGCAGGG
>DASSUA010000345.1:0-2480 GCA_035707525.1 Pseudonocardiaceae bacterium | reverse complement strand
CGCCGACTTCGGCGGGCGCGCGACCAGCGGGTTCGACGCCATTGACGGTGGCACTGCCGATGACTGCCACGGCCACGGCACGCACGTCGCCGGCACCACCGGCGGTACGGCGTACGGCGTGGCCAAGGGCGTCCAGCTGGTCGCGGTGCGGGTGCTCAACTGTTCCGGCAGCGGCACCATCGCCCAGGTCGTCGCGGGCGTGGACTGGGTGACCGCGAACGCGGTCAAGCCGGCGGTGGCGAACATGAGCCTCGGTGGTGGCGTGCAGACCGCGCTGGACAGCGCGGTGGCCAACTCGATCGCCTCCGGCGTGACCTACGCGATCGCGGCGGGCAACAGCAACGCCGACGCGTGCAACTTCTCGCCGGCCCGGGTGGGCACCGCGATCACCCTCGGGGCGACCGACATCAACGACAACCGGGCCTCGTTCTCCAACTGGGGCACGTGCCTGGACCTGTTCGCGCCTGGGGTGAGCATCCCGTCGGCGTGGTGGACGTCGGACACCGCCACCGCGTCGCTGTCGGGCACCTCCATGGCCTCGCCGCACGCGGCGGGAGCCGCGGCCCTGGTCGCCTCGGCGAACCCGACCTGGAGCCCGCAGCAGGTCCGGGACCAGATCGTCGCCGACGCCACCACGGGCGTCGTGGGCAACCCGGGCGCCGGCTCGCCGAACCGGCTGTTGTTCGTGGGCAGCGTCCCTATCGGCCGCACGGTGTCCCTGCGCGCGGTCGCCAACGGTAACTACGTCGCGGCGGAGAGCGCTGGCGCGCAGCCACTCATCGCCAACCGCACCGCGGTCGGTCAATGGGAGACCTTCGACATGATCGATCTGGGTGGTGGCAATGTCGCTCTGCGTTCTCACGCCAACGGCATGTACGTCTGTGCCGAAAATGCTGGAGCCGCACCGCTGATCGCCAACCGTACGGCGATTGGCGCATGGGAGACCTTCCAGCTAATCGACAACGGCGATGGCACGGTGAGCTTCCGCGCCATGGCCAACAACATGATCGTCGCGGCCGAAAACGCCGGGGCGGAACCGCTGATCGCCAACCGTACCGCGGTCGGCCCGTGGGAGCAGTTCTACCTCGGTAACGTGTAAAAGATGGGCGAGGCCTGAGCCTGGGCTGTCGATGGCGTGTCGCCGCTGACGACAGGCGGGACTCCTGGTAGATGGATCGATGCTGAGTCGTCGTTCTGCCAGGAGTCCCGCCGCTTTCGACGCGGGGGTTGCCGGCAGGACGAGCGTCAGCCGGCCGGCCGGAGGTCGACCACGAGCTCGGAGGTGAGCGTACGGTGCACCGGGCACCGTCGGGCCACCTCGAGCAGCTGCGCCCGCTGGTTCGGGGTGAGGTCCCCGGTGAGCTGGACGGCCAGGGAGATCCGGTCGAGCCTGCCCTCCTTGGTCATGCAGTCGGCGCAGTCCTGCGCGTGGATGCGGTCGTGGTCCAGCGTGACCGTCACGCCCTGCAGCGGCCAGCCGCGCCGGCCGGCGTAGAGCCGTACGGTCATCGCGGTGCACGCGCCGAGCGCCGCCAGCAGCAGGTCGTACGGCGCCGGGCCGGTGTCACCGCCCCCGGCGTCGACCGGCTCGTCGGCGGCGAACCGGTGCCCGCTCGCGTCGATCTCGGTCGGGAACGGCCCGTCGCCGGCTCCGCGCACCACCACGGTCATCGCCAACCTCCTCCTCGCGTCACCGGTCGGCCCTCAGCATGCCTGATCTGGTCGCCGGCGGCTGCCGGGCGGCCGGCATCGACCGGTTCCGCCGTACCGGTTCCGTAGTCAGGTGGGGCCGCCGGTACGCCGCTACGCTGGGGGCGATACCTGGGCCAGAGAGCGGTGAGCCTGATGGGCGAGGATGTCCAGCAGCGGCACTTCACCCGGGAGGACCGGACGCGTTACCGCGAGAAGGTCCACCGGTGCCTCGATGTGTTCGCGACCATGCTGCGCGCGTCACGGTTCGACTTCGAGCGGCCGATGACCGGCCTGGAGATCGAGCTGAACCTGGTCGACGACAGCGCCGACCCGGCGATGCGCAATGCCGAGGTGCTGGCGGCGATCGCCGACCCGGCGTTCGTGACCGAGCTGGGCCAGTTCAACATCGAGGTCAACGTGGCGCCGCGCCGCCTGGCCGGGCACGGCGCGACCGAGTTCGAGGAGCAGGTGCGCGCGAGCCTCAACGCCGCGGAGGAGAAGGCGTGCACGGTCGGCGCCCACATCGTGATGATCGGCATCCTGCCGACGCTGCGCACCGAGCACATGACACTCGAGTCGCTGTCGGCCAACCCGCGCTACGCGCTGATCAACGAGCAGATCTTCGCCGCCCGCGGTGAGGACCTGCGGATCACCATCGACGGCGTGGAGCGGCTGGACACCACGGCCGACACGATCGCGCCGGAGGCCGCCTGCACCAGCGTGCAGTTCCACCTCCAGGTCAGCCCGGACGAGTTCGCCCACTACTGGAACGCGGCGCAGTCCATCGC
>DASSUA010000344.1:0-3263 GCA_035707525.1 Pseudonocardiaceae bacterium | reverse complement strand
TAACCTCGTGATCGACTTTGCTGTCTTGCTGGTGCCAGGCCAGGCGGCAGTCCGGCGGTCGGCTCGGCGCCACGCGACGTCTGGACCGTGTCGAATGCCTTGCAGCTCGCGGTCGGCGGACCGGACCGCTCTGACGCTCTGACACCGTTATGACGGCGAAAACCGCCGGCAACAACGCGAGCCCGGCCGTCGGGTGGTTCGGCACACCGGGTGGCTCGACGAGATAGCGGGAGTTGTCGGTCGGGTTTGCGAGGATTGCCGGTGTGGCGGTTCTGGCGGGGTTGGACACCGAGCAGCGCGTTGCCGTGACGGCACCGCGCGGGCCGGTGTGCGTGCTCGCCGGCGCCGGCACCGGCAAGACCCGCACGATCACGCAACGGATCGCGCACCTGGTGCGGTCGGGGCACGTGGCGCCGGGGCAGGTGCTGGCCGTGACGTTCACCGCGCGGGCGGCCGGCGAGCTGCGGAACCGGCTGCGCGTGCTCGGCGTGTCCGGCGTACAGGCCAGGACGTTCCATGCCGCGGCGCTGCGCCAGCTTCGCTACTTCTGGCCGCGGGTGGTCGGCGACGAGCCGTGGCGGCTGGTCGAGCACAAGCTCCGGCTGGTTGGGCAGGCTGCCCACGACGCTGGCCGGCAGGTCGACGTCGACGCGCTTCGCGACCTGGCCACGGAGATCGAGTGGGCCAAGGCCAGCCTGGTGAGCCCGCAGAACTATGCCGCGGCGGCGGCCGCCGCGCACCGCGACACCCCCGCCCCGGTCGAGCAGGTCGCGGCGATCTACGCCGGGTACGAGCTGGTCAAGACCGAGGCGAGGACGCTCGACTTCGACGACCTGCTGCTGTACGTGTGTGCGGCGCTGGAGGACCACGCCGACGTCGCGACCGAGTTTCGGGACCGGTACCGCTGCTTCGTCGTGGACGAGTACCAGGACGTCACTCCGCTGCAGCAGCGCGTGCTGGACGCCTGGCTCGGCGGGCGCGACGACGTGACCGTGGTCGGCGACGCCAACCAGACGATCTACACGTTCGCCGGCGCCACGCCGTCGTTCCTGCTGGACTTCCCGCGCCGGTTCCGCGACGCCGTGGTCGTCCGGTTGGAACGCGACTACCGGTCGACGCCCGAGGTGGTGTCGGTGGCGAACCGGGTGATCGCCACGGCCAGGGGGCCGCGGCTGGCCCGGTTGCGGCTGGCCGGGCAGCTGCCGCCGGGACCGCAGCCGGAGTTCGCCGAGTTCGACGACGAGCCGGCCGAGGCCGCCGCGGTGGCGGCCCGGATCGGCCGGCTGATCGAGGACGGGCTGGCACCGAGCGAGATCGCCGTGCTGTACCGGGTGAACGCGCAGTCCGAGGCGTACGAGCAGGCGCTCACCGAGGCGGGCATCGGCTACCAGGTGCACGGCGGCGAGCGGTTCTTCACCCGGCCCGAGGTCAGGCAGGCGATCCGCGCCCTGCGCACCGAGCCGCCGGCCGAGCGGCCGCTCGCGGAGCACGTGCGCGGCGTGCTCGTGGCCCTCGGGATGGGCGCCGAGCCACCGCCCGGCGGCGGCGTCGTCCGGCAGCGGTGGGAGTCGCTGCGGGCGATCGTGGGCTTGGCCGAGGAGCTCGCCGCGGTCGAGCCGGGCGCCGACCTCCCCCGCTTCGTCGCCGAGCTGGACCTGCGGGCCCTGGCGCAGCACCCGCCGCCGGTGCAGGGCGTCACGCTCGCCTCGCTGCACGCCGCGAAGGGGCTGGAGTGGACCGCGGTGTTCCTGGTCGGTCTCGCCGAGGGCACGCTGCCGATCCAGCACGCCGATGGCCACGACGGCGCCGTCGAGGAGGAGCGCCGGCTGCTGTACGTCGGCATCACCAGGGCCAGGCGGTTCCTGCACCTGTCGTGGTCGCTCGCGCGCACGCCCGGCGGGCGACGGCACCGGCGGCGCAGCCGGTTCCTGTACGGCGTCGTGCCCGACGAGCACCCGGTCGCGCTGGCCCGGATCAAGGGCGGCCAGGCGCAGGTGCGGGCCGAGCGCACCAGGCCGCGCTGCCGGGTGTGCGGTGGCGGGCTGGTCGGCCCCGTCGCGCTCAAGCTGCGCCGGTGCGGGTCGTGCCCGGCCGATGTCGACGACGAACTGCTCGCGCGGCTGCTGCGCTGGCGGGCCGAGCGGGCCAAACGCCAGGGAGTGCCCACGTATGTCGTGTTCACTGACGCCACCCTGTCGGCGATCGCCGAGCAGCGGCCGGCCGATCAGGCGGGGCTGGTGGCCATCCCCGGCATCGGCGCCTCGAAGCTCGGCCGTTACGGAGCGGATGTGCTCGCTCTCGTTCGGGGAGACCATCCGCCCAGTTCATAACGGGTCTTCACCAATCCGCACGAACCGTTCGAAAAAGAGTTGCCCGGCGTCACCGGCACCACCTAGCCTCACAGGCGGGCGCGAGGAGCGTCCGCGGTTTCCGGTCAGGACGAGCGAAGGAGGTGTCGAGCGATGATCAAGCTGATGCAGGATCGGCTCGACGCGCACTGGGCTCGTTCGGCCGTCTGTTCTGCCGACCGTCCAAACGCGCGCGTGAGCGCGCGGGTAGCCGCGTTCGGAGGCGCACGCCTTGGCGTGCGGTTCGACGCGCGTGCGCAGGTCCGCCCCCAGACGCCCGGTGGCACCGGCATGTTCGGCGGTGGGACCGGCATGTGCCTGGACCAGCGTGGTATCAGCCGCACCGCACCGCAGACCTACTTCATTGTCACCGCCAAACAGTCCGCTGCTTTGCATGAGCGAAGTCCGTGACAGCAGTCACGACGCAGGCTCACGAAGGCCGCGGACCCGGATAAGGGAACCGCGGCCTTCGTGTTTGTTCAGCCCGAAACGGGCGCCTTGCGCCCGAGACGACAACTCGACGCTCAGCCCGCAACCGCCTGCAGAGGAGATACCGCCGTGTTGACCGCGACCGTCCCGCTCGACGCCAGCGGGGCGCCTCCACACCTGATAGCCGCCGGCGACACCGGCGTGCTCGACCTGCTCGACGCCGCACCGGCCGCCGGCCTGCGGCTGCCTTGCCGTACCTACGACGCCGACCTCTGGTTCGCCGACACCCCGGCCGAGCTCGAGCGGGCCAAGGGCCTGTGCGGCGAATGCCCGGTCCGGGCCGAGTGCCTGGCGGGTGCCCTCGCCCGGCGCGAGCCGTGGGGCGTCTGGGGCGGCGAGATCTTCGAAAGGGGCGCCGTGATCGCCCGCAAGCGTCCGCGTGGTCGTCCCCGCAAGGTCGACCTCGAGCGCGACCGGCAAGTCGCC
>DASSUA010000343.1:0-3083 GCA_035707525.1 Pseudonocardiaceae bacterium | reverse complement strand
AGCGGGCGCGGGCCGGCCGGGAAACCGAGCTGCCTGGTCTCGTGCTCGATCAGCTCGGCCGTCGCGCGCCCGGCCGCGGGATGGTCACCCGGGTCGAACGATCCGAGCCAGGGGTGCGGGGCGAGGGGCTCCGTGCGGCTGCTCGACATCGAGTCCGTGATCCTTCCGAACGTGACAGGACGCGGCACGGAACCAACGTCGCCCGGGGGTTCCGGGGCGTCAACGGGACCAGCACCTAGCTGCCAGGGCGGCCGTGTCCGGTTGCGGTCATCGAGCGTGCGACCGCAGCGGCGGTGTGCTAGACCGCAGCGGTGAACAGGGACTTCCGGCTGTTCTGGGCTGGCGAGACCGTGTCCCTGTTCGGCTCGCAGGTCACCGTGCTGGCCCTGCCGCTGACGGCGATCACCGTGCTCGATGCGGGCGCGCTCGAGCTCGGCCTGCTCGGGATGGCCAGCTACCTGCCGTTGGTCGTGCTAGCGCTGCCGGCCGGAGTCGTCGTCGACCGCTACCGCCGGCGGCCGTTGATGATCGTTGCGAACCTGGTCCAAGCGGCCGCGCTCGGTGCGGTCCCGCTGCTGGTCGTGCTCCGCGAGCTGACCGGCGGGCGGCTGCTCGCCACGGCGATGGTGGCCGGCGCCGGCCGGGTGCTCTTCGAGCTGGCCTACCGCTCGTACCTGCCGTCGCTGGTGCCGTCCGGGCAGCTCACCGCGGCCAACGCCCGGCTGACTTCGAGCGAGTCGCTGGCCGAGGTGGGCGGGCCGGCGGCCGGCGGCTGGCTGGTTACCGCGCTCGGCGCGCCGTTCACGCTGCTGCTGGACACGGTGTCGTTCGTGGTGTCCACGGTGACGCTGAGCCGCATCCGCTCCGCCGAGCCGGCGCCAGCCGCAGAGCCGGGCCGCCGGCCGCGAGCCGAGTTGGCCGCGAGCTTCCGGTTCACCTTCGCCAACCCGTACCTGCGGGCGTTCCTCGGCGAGGCCGCGACGTACAACCTCTTCTGGCAGATCGTCCAGACGCTGCTCACGCTGTACGCGATCGAGACGCTGCGGCTCTCGCCGGCCGCCCTCGGCCTGGTGCTGGCCGTCGGCAGCGCCGGCGCCCTGCTCGGCGCGATGCTGGCCGGACCGGCGGCCAGCCGGTTCGGGCTCGGCCGGACCGTGGTGACAGCCGCGGTGATCGGCGACGCCGCGCCGCTCGTGCTGCCGTTCGTGGCGCCGGGGCCGGCCGCGGCGGCGGTCCTCGGCGCGGCGTTCTTCGTCCGCGGCATCGGCATCACCGGCTGCAACGTGCACGTGATCGCCATCCGTCAGACCGTCACCCCGCAGCGGCTGCTCGGCCGCACCACCGCCGCCTACCAGCTCGTCGGCCACGGCGTGATCCCGATCGGGGCGCTGGCCGGCGGCCTGCTCGGCCTGCGGCTGGGGATCCGGCCGACCCTGCTACTGGCCGTGGTCGGGCTGCTGGCCACGTGCCTGTGGCTGATCTTCTCCCCGGTGCGGCGAGCCACCAGCCTGCACGAGATCGCCGAGACCGTCGAAAGGGAGGCACCGGGTGTGCGGCATCGTCGGGTGGGTTGAGTTCGGGCGGGACCTGTCCCGGTGCGCAGGCATGCTGCGGCGGATGACCGACACCATGCGGCCGCGAGGCCCCGACGACGCCGGGATCTGGGCCGGGCCGGACGCCGCGCTCGGCCACCGCAGGCTCGCCGTGATCGACGTCGAGGGCGGCGCCCAGCCGATGCTCGCCGCTCGCGGCCCGGACAGCGGGCCGGTCGTGCTGGTCTACGGCGGCGAGGTCTACAACTTCGGCGAACTGCGCCGGCAGCTGTGCTCGCATGGGCACCGGTTCCGGACCCGCTCGGACACCGAGGTCGTGCTGCGCTCCTACCTACAGTGGGGCGAGCGCTGCGTCGAGCGGTTCAACGGGATGTTCGCGTTCGCCGTCTGGGACGCCGACCACCGGTCGCTGCTACTGGCCAGGGACCGGATGGGGATCAAGCCGCTGTACTACGCGCCGCTGCCGAGCGGCGTGCTGTTCGCCTCCGAACCCAAGGGCCTGTTCGCGCACGGGGCCTTCGCCCCGCAGGTCGGCGAGGAGGCGCTGCCGCTGCTGCTCAACGCCAGGCTCGCGCTGCCCGGCGAGACGCCCGTACACGGGATGCACGAGGTCGCGCCCGGGCACGTCCTGGTGATCGGTCCGGAGACGACGCGTGAGCGGCGATACTGGGCGCTGACCAGCCGCGAACACCGCGACAACCTGCCTACCACCATCGGCAGGGTGCGGGAGCTGCTGGAGGACGTCGTCGCCCGGCAGGTGGTCGCCGACGTCCCGGTCTCGTGCCTGCTCTCCGGCGGCCTCGACTCGGCCACCGTGAGCGCACTGGCCGTGCGCGAACTGCCCGGCCGGCTGCGCACCTACTGCGTCGACTTCGCCGACGACGAGCGTCACTTCCGACCGACGGCGCTGCGACCGGAGCGCGACGCGCCGTACGCCCGGGTCGCCGCCGAGCACCTCGGCACCGACCACAGCGAGGTCGTGCTCGCCGCGAAGGACGTTACCGCCGCGGTACCGGCCACCCGCAGGGCCCGCGACCTGCCCGGTTTCGGGCAGTTCGACTCGTCGATCTACCTGCTGTTCAAGGCCGTCCGGCTGGACTCGACCGTGACGCTTTCGGCCGAGGCCGCCGACGAGCTGTTCGGCGGCTACCCGTGGTTCCACGACCCGGCGACGGTGTGGCGCGACACCTTCCCGTGGCTGGGCGACGCGCCGCGGCTGGCCGGCTGCCTGGCCGGGGACGTCCGCGAGCGGGTCCGGCCGGACCAGGTCGAGGCCGACCGGTACGCCACGCTGCTCGCCAGGGTGCCGAGGCTGCCCGGTGAGACCGGCCTGGACGCCCGGATGCGCGAGGTGCTGTTCCTGAGCCTGTCCGGCCCGCTGGCCGTCCTGCTCGACCGCAAGGACCGGATGAGCATGGCGGTCGGCCTGGAGGCCAGGGTGCCGTTTTGCGACCACCGGCTGGTCGAGTACGTCTGGAACGTGCCGTGGTCGGTCAAGACCGCTGGCGGGCACCAGAAGAGCCTGCTGCG
>DASSUA010000342.1:0-6268 GCA_035707525.1 Pseudonocardiaceae bacterium | reverse complement strand
CTCGAGGCCAGGGAACAGGCGCTGCTGCGGGCGCTGTCGGTGGTCGCCGGCACGTGCGACCTGCCGGCCGTCGCCGCGCTGTGCCCGGACCAGCCGGTGTCCGGCATCGCGGCCCTCGACCAGGTGGACGAACTGGTGACCCGGTCGCTGCTGGTCACCGAGCGCCGGCCGGCCGGTACCCGGTACCGCATGCTCGACACGATCCGGCACTTCGCGGCCGAGGAGCTGGCCACCGACCCGGCCGAGGAGGCGTCCGCGCACCGCCGGCACGCCGAGCACTACACGTCGCTCGCCGAGGATCTCGGCGCCAGGCTGCGCGGCGCGCAGCTGGAAAACCTGCTCGACCGGCTCACCACCGAGCACCACAACATGCGAAGGGCGATGTCGTGGCTGCTCGGGACGGGGGCGGACCCGGCGGCCGCGCTGCGGCTGGCCATTGCCCTGTGGCAGTACTGCTACCTGCGCGGGCACTACCGGGAGGGGCGCCAGTGGCTCGGCGACGCCCTCGGTGCCGCGGAGTCGGCGGGCGTCGGGCCGGAGCTGGTGCCGGTGGTGGGGGCGGCGCTGGACGGCGCCGCCGCGCTCGCCCACTACGAGTGCGACTACCCCGTGGCGCGCGATCTCGGTGAGCGGGCGCTCGTGCTCTACCGCGAGCTCGGCGACCCGCAAGGCGCCGCGCATGCGCTGAACCGGCTCGGCAGCATCGAGCGCGAGCTGGCCAACTACCGGCAGTCCCGCCAGCTGCACACCGACGCGCTCGAGCTGTGCGAGCGCCTCGACGACGAGTGGGGCATCGGCAACGGCCTGCAGCTGCTCGCGCTGGTCAGCTGGTTGGCCGGCGAGCACGACGTCGCGCTCGGCTGGTCGACCAAGGCGTTGCCCCAGCTCACCGGCGTCGGCGACAAGGAGCGCATCGGCTGGACGCTGCTCGACCTCGGCGCGATCTCGCACTACACCGGCGACGACGACGCGGCCGGCGGGCATCTGGGGACCGCCCGGCAGCTGTTCGCCGAGATCGGCTTCAAGGAGGGCCTGGCCTGGGCGGACGACCTGCTGGCCCTGGGCGACCTGCGGCGCGGCGACCTACCGGCCGCGCTGGCGCGCCTCGACTTCGCCCTGCACACCCATCACGAGCTGAGCGATCTGTGGCGGCTGGCGAGCGTGCTGGAGGCGCTGGCCCACCTGGCCTCGCGGTTGCGGCTGCCGGCGGCCTGCGCAGAGCTGCTGGCCATGGCCCGCGCCGAGCGCGCCACGATCGGCACGCCGGTGCCCTTGTGCGAGCGGCCACTCGTCGGGAGCACCGAGGCCTGGCTGGCCGGCACGGCCGGAAGTTCCCCGGCGCCGTGGACGGGGCCGGTGCAGCTCACCGTCGTGTCGGACCACCTGGAGACGATGCGAGGCGAGCTCCTCGGCCGGTCCGTGCCTCGGTGAGCGACCACCGCGCAGGTGGGATCGTGTTCTTCGGGTCGGACCGGACCCGGTGACCATCGGTGCTAGGCATCAGACGAACCGCCCCTGGTCGAGCCCGGGAAGCGGGTTTGGCGACTTCCCGAGCTGTTGGTTGACGAAACCGATGACTTGCAGGCCGGGGACCGACAGGCCCCGCGAGTCGACCTCGACGCGGCAGCGCCGCTCACGCCCGGCCCTGGACACGTGGCCGCCGAGCCAGAACGGCCCCCAACCGATTCCCGCGTGCTCGCCGGCCCGGCCGGCGAGCACGGTGTAGGCCGTGGCGAAGTCGGCGGACTCGATCCGCAGATCCCGCGCGAACAGGATCGTCGTCGGGTAGCCGACGAGGCGGCCGGCGGGCGGGTCGCCGCCGTCGCAGAGCAGGTCGTTCGACGTCCAGCCGCGGCTGGTGAGCAGCCGCGGGTAGAACCAGGGCCGGCTGATCAGCACCGGGCAGAGCTCCAGGTGCAGCTCGAACGACTCGACGGTGAAGGCGCTCGGCGTCTCGCCGCCGAACACGGCCTCGCCGCCGAAGGCGGCCAGAGTGAAACGCAGGTCGCCGCCGGCCCGCCAGGATCTGGTGCGCCGGTGCAGGCCGGAGTCGACCGCGTAGTGGCGGAACGCGTGGCCGGTCCAGCAGTCACCGGAGGCGAAGCGCGCCGGCACCGGGCTGGTGTACGGGAAGCGCCGGTCCGGCTCGACGGTGCGCAGCTGCGCACCGTCGAGCAGTTCGACGAGCCGGCGCCGCCAGGGCACCAGGTCCCGGCCGCAGAGCTGGTCGAGGCAGCTGTCGATCTGGTCGACCTCGTCGCGGTAGCCGACCGAGATCCACGCCGCCAGCCCGGACTCGACCTGACCGTCGTAGGCGTCCCGGTCGAGCCGGCCGCCGTTCTGCGCGGCGACCCGGCTGCCGCTGCAGCGCAGCACGGCGGCCTGGTATGCGGCGAGCCGCTCGTTGTAGGCCCGCAGCAACGGGCCGTTCTCGGTAACCTGCCGCCGCTTGCCGGTCACGACGTCGACGACGGGCCTGGTGGTACGCAGCAGCGCGCCGAGCCGCTCGACCTTGGCGCGCTCGTCGGGGGTGAGCCCGCCGTGCACGACCCTGGCCGAGCGCAGCACCTCGCCGTACACCGTCGACAGCCGGGCCGAATCGTTCGAGCAGTAGCTGCGCCGCTGGCGGTCGCTGGTGTGGGCGGCGCCGGGGCCGGGGACGAAGTCGACCAGGCGGGAGAACTCGAAGGCGTTCTCGACCGAGGCCGCGTCGACGTCGCCGGTCGCGAAGTCGAAGTCGGCGGGTTCGAACGGGATGCCGGGCTCGCACCAGGTCAGGAACGAGGCACCGGCCGGGGGCATCGCGCGCTCGCAGCCGCAGACCAGGTCATAGAGCTGGTTCAGCACCGCCTGGCCCAGGTCGTCGAGCGCATAGGCCACGTCGTCACCACTCCGGCTGCCGTGCCGCCGTCAGCCACCGGCGGCGCCACGACGTGGCCAGCTCGGCTGCCTTGCGCCGGTCCACCGGCGGCACCGGCGACGTGTCCACCCCTCGGCGGGGCACGGGTCCCGGTACCAGCTCGTGGCGGCCGGCATATTGCGTACCTGCGGCAGCGCCGGCAAATTGTCCACCGCGCTCGGCGGACTCACTGTCGTCGGCCCAGAACAAGCGGTCCTCCCCATGCCGAGAAAAATGGGTGTGGTTACCCGGTACTAGTCCACCCGGGGTCGACTGCGGCTGGACTGTGAACCGACTGTGACGGACCATTCGGCCAGGAGGGTGGCGGATGCCGAGCCCTTACGCGCAACACGACTACGGGCTGCGACTGGAGTGGGGAGTCGAGGGCGTCACGACGCTCGCCCCGGACTGCGCCGTGCTGGTCGTGGTCGACGTGATGTCGTTCTGCACGACCGTCTCGGTGGCGATCGAGCGCGGCGCGGCCGTGCTGCCGCTGGCCTGGCGTGACGGGGCGACCGTGCGCTCAGCGGAGGCGGCGGGGCCGGCGGAGGCGGCGCGCCCGGCGGGGGCGGTGCTCGCCGTCGATCGCCGCGAGCGCGGTTGGTCCCTGTCGCCGAGCAGCCTGCGCACCCTGCCGGCGGGCACCACGCTGGAACTTCCATCCCCCAACGGCGCAACGCTGTCGACGACGGCCGCCGGCCTGGGTTGCCGGGTGCTCGCCGGGTGCCTGCGCAACGTCACGGCGGTGGCGACCATGGCCAGCCGGCTGGCCGGCGGTGGCGCGATCGCGGTGGTGCCGGCCGGTGAGCGGTGGCGGCTGCCGGATGCGCCGCTTCGGCCAGCGTTCGAGGACCTGGTGGGCGCCGGCGCACTGGCCGGCCAGCTGCTCGAGCTCGGCCACGGGCCCGCCTCCCCCGAGGCTCGGGCGGCGGTGGCCGCATTCCGCGCCGCCCGGCGCGAAGGGCTGGCGGCGGCGCTGGCCGGCTGCGCGAGCGGGCGGGAACTCGAGGCGGAGGGCTTCGGTGCGGACGTCGCGCTGGCCGCCGAGTACGACGCGTGTGACCAATCGTCACTGCTGCGTGATGGCATCTTCGGCGGCGCTAACGCAGCGGAGTTGGAGCACCGCGAATAGTTAGGCGTCAAGACCACGGATTGGCTTATCACCCGGATGGAGTAGGAGCGAACGCCAGGTGCCCCCTTTACCCCGCCGAATGCACCACGAAGGATCTCCTTACGTGGAGGGACAGGGGTGGAACGGTCAGGGCCAAGCCGAGAGCGCCCGTCTCGAGGACGCTGGCGGCTGGCCGTTTCAGGTCGTACTCCGCGGCTATGACCGGCTGGAGGTCGATACCAGGCTCGCCGATCTCGCGTCGCAGCTAGCGGCCACCGAGCAGGCGCTTCGCGAGGCGCACGAGCGCAACCTGGACCAGGACTCGCAGCTGCGGCGGGCGCAGGACCGGCTGCGCCAGCGCAGCGACACGACCGCGCAGAACAGCTTCGGTTTCCGGGTGGAGAAGATCCTGCGACTCGCCGAGGAGGAGGCGAAGACCGTCCGCGTCCAGGCCGCTGACGAGGCTGTCGAGGCCGTCGAGCGCGCCCGCGAACAGGCGCGGGCACTGCGTGAGGAGGCCGAGCAGGTACTGGCGGCCGCGCGGTACGAGGCCGACCAGCTTCGGGAAAGCGCCAAACAGGAGACCGACGAGCTACGCGCCACCACCAAGCGGGAGGCCGACGAGCTGCGCACGAAGACCGAACGGAACGCCGAAGCGCTGCGGGTCGCCGCCAAGCGGGAGACCGACGAGCTACGCGGCACCGCCGAACGGGAGACCGACGAGCTGCGCACCACGGCCCTGCGGGAGTGCCAGCAGCTGCGGGCAACCGCGCAGCAGGAGACGAGCGAGCTGAGGGCCGCGGCCAAGGCCGAGACCGACGAGCTGCGTGTCACCACCGAACGCGAGGCGAAGGAACTGCTGGACGGGGCGCGCGAGGAGGCGCAGCGGATCCGCCAGGACGCCGAGACCAGGGCAAAGGCGTTGATGATGAGCGCCGATCGGATCGCGGGCGACCAGCGGGACCACGCGGAGCAGGAGATCAAGCGCCTGACCGGCCTGCGCGACCAGCTCTTGGGCGACCTGAGCCACCTACGCGACCTGCTCGGTACCGCCCTGACCAAGCTCCCGGAGGACCCGCAAAGACCCAGCGCGGCACCCGATCCGGCCGGCGCGCGCGACTAGCCGGGGGGCCGCGGTGACCGAAGCGCGCCCCGACCGGCCGGCCCGGCGGGAGGACCGGCGATGAGCGGCCGGCACCGCGGTCCGCGCCGGGCGCCGATCGGCGACGTCTGGCTGGCGGCGCTTGCCCTGCTGGTGACCGCGACGCTGTCGGCGACTCTGGTCACGCTGGCCAGGCCGGTCACGATCGGCGGCCACGCGGCGGCGGGCGCGATCGCCGGCACGGTGACGACGCCCGACAATGGCCGGCTGGCGACCGCCGCCGAGACGGCGCCCCCGCAGCCGGTTCGGCTGCGCATCGACAAGATCGGCCTGGCCACCGACCTGGTGCGCCTGGACCTCGACCAGTCCGGCGCGATCAAGGCGCCGGACTCACCGCAGGTCGCCGGCTGGTTCGGCGGCGGCCCGGTGCCTGGCGACGCCGGACCGGCGGTGCTCGCCGGCCACGTCGACTCCCCCGCCGGCCCGGCGGTGTTCTTCCAGCTGAAGGCATTGCAGTTGGGCGACCGGGTGCTGGTTGACCGCTCCGACGGGAAGACCGTGGTGTTCGTGGTTACCGCGGTTCGGCTGTTCGCGGCCGACCGGTTCCCGGCCGCAGACCTCCGTGAACCGACATCGGCGCCGGAGCTTCGGCTGGTCACCTGCGGCGGTCCGCGCGGCCTGGTCGGCGGCCGCCCCGCCGACAACGTCATCGTCGAGGCGGTCGCCGCACCGTGACGTCGGCTACCGCTTGAGCGGCCGCGACTTCGGCTACCGCTTGACCGGCCGCTGGATCGACTTGACCTCGCAGAACTCCTCGAGCCCGAACCGGCCCAGTTCGCGGCCGTTGCCCGACTGCTTGTAGCCGCCGAACGGCGCCACCGGGTTGAACGCGCCCGCGTTCACGTCGACCTGGCCCGTGCGCATCCGGGCGGCGACCGCCATCGCCCGGTCCTCGTCGCCGGAGAACACCGCCCCGGCCAGCCCGTACACGGTGGCGTTGGCGATCTCGACGGCCTCGTCCTCGGTGTCGTAGTCCATCGCGTCGCCGATCTTGATCTGGCGGGCGCGCGCGACCAGCTTCTCGACGAACTCGTCATGGATCGACTCCGGCACGAGCAGCCGTGTGCCCGACTCGCACACCTGACCCTGGTGAAAG
>DASSUA010000341.1:0-4341 GCA_035707525.1 Pseudonocardiaceae bacterium | reverse complement strand
GGCGCGGCGCTGGCCCGCTCGACCCGCATCGCCAGCGTGGCGGCGCCCAGGACCGGCGCCGGCGCGGCGACCCCGTTGCCGGTTCTGGGTACCAGCCACACGTCCGGGGTGCGCTCCCCCGACACCAGCGACTCGGCGAGCCCGGGCACCGCCTCCACCCTGATCCGGTCGGCAGCGCCACCGGGGTCGACCGTGAACGCCACCCCGGCCAGCCGGGCCGCGACCATGCGCATGACGACGACCGCCATCGCGATGTCGCCATCTGCGATCCCCCAGGTTCGGCGGTAGGCGCACGGCGCCGGGTGCCACAGCGACGCCCAGGTCAGCCGGACCGCGCGCAGGACGGCCTCGCCGCCACGGACGTCCAGCGACGAGCGGTACTGGCCGGCGAACGACGCCACGGCCAGGTCCTCGACGGTCGCCGAGGAGCGGATCGCCACCGGTCCCCCGTCCCCGATCCGGTCGGCAACCGCGACGATCGACTCCCGGATCGCCTTCGGGACCGGCGCGGCCAGGAAGGCGGCGTCGACGGCGCCGGCCGGGACCACGGCGCCGCCGCGAATCCGCTCGAGCAGGTGCTCGACCGCCGGGTCGGCCGCCACCGCCCGGTAGGCGCTCGCCGTGACACACGCGGCCGGCGGGACCGGGAAGCCCTGCCGGGCCAGCCGCGCCAGGGTGGCGCCCTTGCCGCCGAGCTCGTCATCGGAAACCGGCCGCCCCGACCCGGTCGGCGTTACCGCGGGAACCGATGCGACGGCCGTCATGGCTACTCCCGTGCCGCCAGGCCCGCCCGGTAGGCGGCGACGCTCCGGTCGAGCAGCCGCTCCGCGGGCTCACCGGTTGCCATCGCCCGCTCGTCCAGCCAGGCGGCGAGGTCGGCTCGAAGATCCACCGAACGCCGGCCGGCCCACCAGCCGGTGAACAGCGCCAGCTGCAGCCCCACCGCGACGGCCAGGACCACGAACAGGTCCCAGTCGTCGCCGAGCGCGGCCTCGAACAGGCCCACCGACGTCACGAGCAACGCCAGGGCCAGGACAAGCGCATGACGGCGCCCGACGCTCATCGCGGCCTCCAACCACTCAGGGCATCGACAGGCTGCCGCCGGGCGGCCGATGAGGCGATCATGATGTGCTCGGGGGTCCCTGGCCGAGCCCGTTTCAATGCCGACGATGCCAGCGGATCGGGCCCGGGCCGACGGGCCTTCGGCCCCGGTTACCGGGCCGGTGTGCCCGACTTGAACAGGCACGTTGGGGCTGGCCCGCCGGCCGGCGCGGCACGACGCTGGAGGGTGGCCCCGCGGGAGGCAGTCATGGGAGCTACGGAGCGGGCGCACCGCGCGCCGTGATCGGCATGTCCACTACAACGCCGACCTTCCTGCGAGAGCCGCCGGCCGTCCGGTCGCAGCGGCTCGTGTTCCTCGACGTCCTGCGGGTCGCGGTCATCGTGATGGTGATCGTGCACCACGCCGCACAGGCCTACGGCCCCACGGGCGGCAACTGGCCGGTGAGCGACGAGGCGAACAGCCCGTGGTTCCTGCCGTTCTACACGGTCAACGCCGCCATCGGCATGGGGCTGCTGTTCCTGCTGGCCGGGTACTTCGTGCCCGGCGCCTACGACCGGAAGGGGCGCGACCGGTTCCTTCGGCAGCGGTGGGCCCGAATCGGGCTCCCGCTGGTGGTCCTCGCCGCTCTGGTGCACGCGCCCCTGCTCTACCTGGTTGAGCAGCCGGCCGGGCCGGCCGAGTTCGTCGCCTCCATGTACGACGACGGGTGGGTCGGGATCTACCTGCACCTGTGGTTCCTCGGGCACCTGCTGCTCTACTCGGCGGTGTACGTCGCGTGGCGGTCGGTGGCCGACCGGCGCGGGCGCCTCCACCGGCGCTGGCCGGTGCCCGGTGGCGTGGCGATTCTCGCGTTCGTGGCCGGCCTGACGCTGGCGACCTGGATCGTGCGCATCTGGTACCCGGTCGACGAGTGGGTTCCCCTGCTGTTCGTGGTGGCCGCCGAGCCCGCCCACCTGCCGCAGTACGTGAGCCTGTTCGTGCTGGGTGTCATCGCCTACCGCGGGGACTGGCTGCACCGGATACCGACGAGGATCGGCACGTGGTGGCTCGGCGCCGGGCTGGCCGCCGCGGCCGGCCTGTACGCGGTGCAGGGCTTCGCCCCGCAGCAGTGGGTCACCCTCGTCACGACCGGCGGCCTCAACGCCGGATCGCTGCTGCGCAGCGCCTGGGAGACGGTCATCTGCATCGGCCTGTCGGTGGGCCTCATCGTGCTGACCCGCGAGCGGTTCCGCCGGCCGAGCCGGCTGCTCGCCGCGCTGGCCAGCGCCAGCTACGCCGCCTACATCCTGCACGTCTGGATCGTCGTGGCGTTCCAGCTCGGGTTCCTTGGGGCCGGACTGCCCGCCTTCGCGAAGTTCGCCATCGTGGCCGTGCTCGGCACCGCCGCGTCCTTCGGCGTCGCCCACCTGTCGCGGCACGTGCCCGGTGTGCGAGTGCTGCTCGGCACCCGATAAGCGGCCGTTCCGGCCGACCGGCACCGTCCGCGGCTACCTGACCTGCCCGCAGACCAGGCGCGCCCTGCTGGCTAGGTCCTCGACACCGAACGTTGGCGGTGGCGGGCGCTGACGGGCGTTACTCAGTGTAACTTTCCATGTTCAAGCAGCCACCCAGGCGAGGCCGGCGGATAGCCGGCGCTTTCTTTTGCTTTGACAGCCGGCTGGCATCGCCTGTTTCAGCACGTCGCTGCAAGGGAGCGCAGGTCAGCGGCGCAGGCCAGCCGGCTCTCAAAGCAAGGGGACCGGCGAAGATCATTTTGCCGGCGAGGGCGTCACCCAAGATCACCGACTCTTGATCAACAATTACGTGGAGTGCCCGAGCGTCAGCAAGGGTTTGATCTAGTCGACGCTTGCGAGATCGTCCGGGGCGGCTTCGCGGGCGCTTCGGAACAGCTGCTCGCAGCGCCGCCAGGGCGGCCCCGGCTCACCCAGCGTGCGCAGCTGCGGCAGCAGGTCGGCGGAGAATGTGGCGCTCGCCTCCCTTGGCAGCAACGACGGAAGGTTGTCGATGGCGATGATGTCCAGCCGCGGTGGGCCGGGGTGCAGCAGGCGCGCCGGCTCCAGCCAGCTGGTGGTGCTGCTGTAGACCGGCAGGACGTTGCATGCCGAGCCCACGTCACACGTCACATCGCAGATCACCGCCAGCCGGCGCCGCGTGCGGTCCAGGTCGCTCGCAGTCAGGAACGGGGTCACCGGCTCGCCGGTGAACACGGTGTTGACCATGATCTCGTGGTCGAGCAGGGCGGCCAGGTCGAGCACCCTGGTCTCCTCGACGTCCCACGCCGTCGGCCGGTCGATCCCGGCCACGGCCAGCGCGGCGAGCGCACCCCGGCCCGCGCGGCCGAGCGCCCCGAGTACCAGCGACGCGGGCGCCGCGGCGGACGGGCGAGCGAGCATCTCGTCCAGCTCCGGCTTCGACAGCGGCCGCAGCGGCCGATCCAACCGCCCCCGGTAGTGCAGCACGGCGAGCGCCGCGCCGACGTAGCCTGCCCAGAAGCCGAACGCGGTGATCCGGCGTCCGTGCTCGTCGGTCAGATACTCCAGGTCCAGCAGCGTGCCGCCGCCCGCCGCGAACCGGCGGAGCAGCTCACCGGAGCCGGGTTGACCCTTGTAGGCGTGTCCGAAGAACACGTGCCGGTGGCGCAGCGCCGCCGGCTCACCCGGCAGCTCCTTGAGCCCGATCACATAGGTGTCGGCCGGGGCGTCGATCCAGCTGCCCGGTTCCACAACGCGGCAACCCGCCGCCGCGTACTCGGTGCTGGCGAACACCCGCTGCAGCGACTCCTCGACGGTCACGGCGAAGCCGTCGGCGACGAGCTGGCGCGCGTGGGCGGGCACGATCGGCGCCCGGCACTCGGTCGGCCGCGTCTCGTGCCGCATCCACAGCCGGATCGGGACCGTCATCGCATTCGTCCTCTCGCCGCGCCCACCGGTCGCCCTCCAGGGTGCGCGCCATCTCGGCGCGCTGCCAGGCGACCAGGGCGCAACCGGGTGCCGGTGGTGGGATGCTGGGGCGCATGCTCGAACTGGAACCCGCGGCGGGTGAGGTGACCCGCCTGCTGGACGGCATCACCGACGATCAGTTGCGAAACCCCACGCCGTGCGCCGGCATGCCGGTGGCCGGCCTGCTCGACCACTTCATGGGCGTGGCGCGATCCGCAGGCGTGGCAGGGCGAGACCGAGGCCGGTGGCGTGCGGATGCCGGCGCAGCTGATGGGCGTGGTGGCGCTGGACGAACTGGTGCTGCACGGCTGGGATCTGGCGCGCGCCACGGGGCAGCCG
>DASSUA010000340.1:0-3488 GCA_035707525.1 Pseudonocardiaceae bacterium | reverse complement strand
CAGCTCAGCGAGGCCGGACGCGTCGCTGACGTGCCGGATCGGGACCTTGCGGACTTCGATGGGCTCGGGCACGGGTCACCTCTCTTAATCCGGTGTTACGACGGTACCGGCGCGTCCCTGCGCCGCGTCGGCGATGCGGTCCAAGGCGGCGATCGCGGCCAGCTCGCCGCCGTTTTCTATGAACCGGCACGCCGCCTCGACCTTCGGCCCCATCGAGCCGCTGCCGAAGTGGCCCTGCGCGGCCAGGCGGCGCAGCTCGCCGACGCTGATCGCGCCCAACGGCCGGGCCTGCGCGGTGCCCCAGCCGAGCCATGCGGCGTCCACGTCGGTGGCGATCACGAGCCGCCCGGCCCCGGCCACCCGGCCCAGCACGGCCGTGGCCAGATCCTTGTCGATGACCGCCTCCACACCGTGCAGCGACCCGTCCTCGCCGCGTACTACCGGGATCCCGCCGCCACCGGCCGCCACAACGGCGTACCCGGCGTCGAGCAGCGCCAGCACCGCCGGCGCGTCCAGCACGTCGAGCGGCTCGGGCGAGGCGACCACCCGCCGCCATCCCCGCGCGCCCATGTCGCGCCAGTGCTGGCCGTGCTCGATCATCAGCTTGGCCTCGGCCGCCGGCAGGTAGCGGCCGATCGGCTTGGTGGGGTTGGCAAAGCCCGGGTCGGCCGCATCGACCAGGGTCCGGGTGACGACCACGGCCACCGGCACTGCCAGCCCCCGCGCCGCCATCGCCCGTTCCAGGGCGTTAGTCAGGATGAAACCGACGGTGCCCTGGGTCTGGGCGCCGCACCAGTCCAGGGGGACCGGCGGGACGACATGTGCGGCCAGCTCATTCTTGACCAGCAGGTTGCCGACCTGTGGTCCGTTGCCGTGGGTGAGCAGGATCTGCGCCCCGCTGGCCGCCACCTCGGCGATCCGCTCGGCAGCCAGCGCCACCGCCCCGATCTGGTCCTCCGGCCTGACCTGCCCGTCGGGCGAGGTCAGCGCGTTGCCGCCCAGCGCAATCAGGACCCGGGTCACGGTAGATCCAGGGGGGAATGCAGGTCCACGTCGGCATGCAGGTCTACGTCGGCACAGCGGCGACCGCCGGAGAGCGTTGGGTAGCCCGGGCCGCGGTCGAAGAAGGGCTCCTCCCCGGTACGGGCTGCGCGCAGCTCGCCGCGCAGCGCGTCGGACGCGGCAGCGTCCACGGTGCCGTCCGCGCTCAGCACGACCCCGTAGTCCACCCGGGCCCCGTCCACGGACACCTTCCCCCAGCGCACGTCGCGCGCCACCTCCTCGTACGGCCGGTCGAGCGGGTCGCCCCACCCGCCCCCGCCGGTGGTACGGATGCGGATGACCTCGCCGGCCCACACCGGCTCGGCGTCGGCGAGCGCGTCCACCACCCGCTCGTTCGGCCCGCCCGGGTCGATCACGACGCTGAACGGGCGCCCGGCCCGGCCCCCGCGTACGCCCCAGCAGGAGAGCACCGAGCGGTCGGCGATCGACATGAAGTGGGCGTCGCGCAGCATCCGGATGTACTTGTCATAGCCGAGGCCGCCACGGTAGCGGCCCGGCCCGCCGGAGTCCACCGCCAGCCCCAGCCGCTCCACCAGGAACGGCCAGCGTGCCTCGGCGAACTCGACCGGGATGTTGCGCGAGTCCGGCACCACGTGGATCGTGTCCTCCCCGTCGGCGTAGTATCGCCCGCCCGACCCGCCGCCCAGCACCTCGCGCATCAGGTACGGCTGGCCGTCGGCGCCGGTGCCGTACACCCCGGTGTAGCGGATGGTCTCCTGGTCGGCGGGCATGCGACCGTCCACCGCCTTGGCCAGCGCCCCGGCAAAGACGCCGAGCAGCCGCAGGATCACGAAGGTACGGGCGTTCGTGGGCGCCGGGAAGACCGGGGTGAGCAGCGTGCCCGGCGGCGGGAACCGCAGCTCCAGCAGGGGCACCACGCCCTCGTTCACGTCCAGCTCCGCCATCCGTTCCGGGGTGTCGGCCAGGTTGCGCAGGATCGGCGCGAGCCACTTGGCGAGGAAGTTGCCCCCGGCGTAGTTGCCCGCGTGGTTGATCGGCCCCCGCGCCTGCGGGGACGTGCCGGTGAAGTCGAGGACCAACTTCTCCGGCGACTTGGTCAGGGCGATCCGCTGGGCGTGCAGCCGGGGCGGGTCCACCCCGTCATGCTCGGCGTAGTCCTCCCAGGTGTACGTCCCGTCCGGGATCTTAGCCAGGATCTCGTCGCGGAACGTGCGGGTCGTGTTGTCGATGATCGCGTCGAAGCAGCTCTCCACAGTGGACCGGCCGTACCGAGCGAACAGCTCGGCCAGCCGGCCGGTGCCCATCAGGCAGGCCGAGCACTCGGCGTCGAGGTCGGCGGCGAGCGAGTCGGGCATCCGGGAGTTGCGGGTCATGATCTTCAGGGCCGCCTCGTTGGGCACGCCCGCGTCCCACAGCCGGATCGGCGGGACCAGCAGCCCCTCCTCAAAGACGCTGGTGGCGTGCGAGGGCATCGAGCCCGGCACCGCGCCGCCGATGTCGTCGTGGTGCCCGAACGCCTGCACGAACGCGACTACCTCGCCCCCGTGGAAGACCGGGACCGTCACGCACAGGTCAGGCAGGTGCCCGATGCCGCCCTCGGAGAGGTAGACGTCGTTGTGGAAGAACACGTCCCCGGGCCGCATCGTCTCCAGTGGATAGTCGCGGACGATCGGGTGGACCAGGGCCGAGTACGACCGCCCGGTCAGCTTGCGCAGTCGCCGGTCGTGGATGCCGGCCCGGAAGTCGTGCGCGTCGCGGATCATCGGGGACCTCGCGGTACGCCCGATCGCGGTCTCCACCTCGCGCTCGATCGCGGCCAACGTGCCCTCGACGATCTCGACGAGCACCGGGTCGACCTCGGCCACGGCCAGCTCCCGACCCACCTCGACCACGGCGCGCTCCTGATCCACCTCGGCCACGGCGAACTCCCGGTCGACCTCGGCCGGCTCAGCCACGGGTCACCACCAGATTGCCGAAGCGGTCGACCTCGGCCGCGAACCCGGGGTGCAGCGGGAGCGTCGACCCGTACTCCTCACTGACCGCGGGCCCGGCCACGACGGCGCCGCGGCCGAGCGCGGAGCGCTGGTAGATCGGGGTGGGGCGGGCCTCGCCGCCGCCGAAGCTCACCTCCCGGGTGCCGGTGGGGGCGGCCTTCGGGCCTGCCGGCAGCTCCCGAAGCTGCGGCCGGCGGATCGGGCCGATGCCGGTGACTCTCAGATTGACCCACTCGACCTGCTGGCCCGGCCGGTCGCGGAAGCAGTAGCCGTAGGTGCGCTCGTGCGCGTCGTGGAACGCGGCCACGGTCGCGTCGGCCAAGGCCCGGTTCACCGGCCCGTCCGGCACCGGCACCCGCACCTCAAATGCCTGGCCGTAGTAGCGCAGGTCGGCGCTGCGGGCGAAGCGCTGCTCGGCTTCGGCGAACCCCTCGGCGCGCAGCGCGACCGCGGCACGCTCGGTCAGCGCGG
>DASSUA010000339.1:0-15163 GCA_035707525.1 Pseudonocardiaceae bacterium | reverse complement strand
CATGGGGCTGGCCAGGCACCTGTCGGGCGCGCCGGCCGTCGACCCTGCCGAGGCCGCCGCGTGGATGGCGGCCGAGGACGGCCGGCGGTTCATGTCGATGAGCAGCGAGGGCTGGTGCCGGGCCAGCATCGACGCCGGCACCGACGAGGTGGTCGCCAGGGCGGCGGCCGAGCGGACGACTGCGGCGTACACGGGGGCGCCGGCCACCTGACGGGTTCCACGTTCGTGGGGACCTGCCACTGACCATCCTTAGGCTATGGGTGGAAGGCACATACTGTGTGGCGATGGCCGGATCTAGGTTGGCTGCCGTGACCGATGTCGTGGTGAATCGGGCCAGCGCGGCGCAGGCCGCCGCGGCGGTCGACTTGACGGGGCGGGCGGCCCTGGTCACCGGGGGCGCGAGCGGAATCGGGCGAGCATGCGCGCGATGGCTCGCCGGTGCCGGTGCGCAGGTGCTGATCGTCGATCTGGACGGCGCGGCCGCCGAGCGGGTGGCCGCCGAGTTCGGTGGCCAGGCGCGCCAGCTGGACCTGGCGGACCTGGCCGCGGTCGACCAGCTCGACGTGCGGGCCGACGTGATCATCAACAACGCCGGGCGCCAGCATGTCGCGCCGATCCAGGACTTCCCGCCCGAGATGTTCTCGCAGATCCTGCGGCTGATGGTGGAGGCGCCGTTCCGGCTGGTGCGGGCGGCGCTGCCGGCGATGTACGAGCGCGGCTGGGGTCGCGTGGTCAACATCTCGTCGGTCCACGGGCTGCGGGCCTCGCCGTACAAGGCCGCCTACGTCACCGCCAAGCACGCCCTCGAGGGGCTGTCCAAGGTGATCGCGCTGGAGGGCGCCCCCCACGGGGTGACCTCCAACTGCGTGAACCCCGGCTACGTGCGCACCCCGCTGGTCGAGCGGCAGATCGCGGCGCAGGCCGCCACGCACGGCATCCCCGAGGACCAGGTGGTCGACGAGGTGATGCTGGCCCGCAGCGCGATCAAGCGGCTGATCGAACCGGACGAGGTCGCGCAGCTGGTCGGGTACCTGTGCTCGGACGCCGCGTCGTTCATGACCGGTGCGTCGATCGTGCTGGACGGCGGGTGGAGCGCGGCCTGACGTGGTGTGCCGCCATACGGGCCAATTGGGATCTGTTGTGAGCAGCCATTATCGCGCTGCGTAAGCAGACGTAACCTCCGGCTACTGGTGTGATCCAGGTCACCACGGCTCGGAGGAGGTCGCACCGATGCGAGTGCGTTCTGCGCTGCTGTCCCTGCTCGTCTCACTGGTGACGATCGCCGCCGGCGTGCTGCTCGTAGCGGCACGGCCGGTCGAGGCGGCGACGTTGCGACAGATCACCGGGTTCGGTTCGAACCCGGGCAACCTGCAGATGTTCACCTACGCGCCGGCCGGGTTGGCAACCGGCCGGCCGCTCGTCGTCACGCTGCACGGCTGCGGCCAGACCGCCTCCGTGTACGCCAACAACACCGGCTGGACCGAGTTGGCCGACCGCTGGGGCGTCGCGCTCGTCGTGCCCCAGCAGCAGACCGGCAACAACTCCTCGCGGTGCTTCAACTGGTTCGTGCCCGGCGACATCAGCCGCGGCCAGGGCGAGGCGCTGTCGATCAAGCAGATGGTCGACTGGGCCAGGTCCAACTACGGCTCGGCGGCCGACCGCATCTACGTCACCGGGCTCTCCGCAGGTGGCGCCATGACCGCCGCCATGATGGCCGCCTACCCCGACGTCTTCGCCGGCGGCGGCATCGCGGCCGGCGTCCCCTACCGCTGCGCCGAGAGCCAGAGCGCGGCCTTCACCTGCATGTTCTCCGGCGTCAACCTGTCCCCGCAACAGTGGGGCGACAAGGTGCGCGGCGCCTCGAGCCACGCCGGCCCGTGGCCCGTGCTCAGCGTCTGGCACGGGACCTCCGACGGCACCGTCGTCAGGGCGAACATGACCGAACTGGTCGACCAGTGGACCAACGTCCACGGCACCGACCAGACGCCGGACGTCTCCGACACCGTCGCCGGCTACCCGCACCGCGTGTACCGCAACGGATCCGGCCGCGCCGTCGTCGAAAGCTTCGAGATCACCGGCATGGGGCACGGCCAGCCGATCGATCCCGGTACCGGCTCGACGCAGTGCGGCCTCACCGGCGACAGCTACATCGTCGACGTCAACATCTGCTCGGCGTACCGCATGGGTCTGTTCTGGGGAATCGCCACCTCGGCGCCGCCGCCGACTACCACCACGACCGCCCCGCCCGCCGTCGAGTGCTTCACGTCCAGCAACTACGCCCATGTCTCCGCGGGCCGCGCCTACACCACGGGCGGCTACACCTACGCGGTCGGCTCCAACCAGGCAATGGGCCTCTACAACACCTGGGTCGTGCACACGCTGGCCCGCACCGCCCCCAACTACTACGTCCTGGCGGACAACGGCTGTCCCTGACGAGCGCTTACCACGTGCAGGACTCCGGTGGGTCGGCGACACATCTCACCGCACCCACCGGTTCCCTGCCTAGTCGGCCAGTTCGCCCGGGAACTCGCTCTCGAGCACGGACCGGACGTCCGATGCCAGCTTGGGTAGGCGCTCGACCGCCGTCGTGTAGACGATTTCGAGATCGACATCAAAGTAACCGTGAGCGAGCCGGTTCCGCAGGGCGACCGCGTGCCGCCAGTCGATCGCGGGGTATCGGTCCTTCATTTCCTGGGACACGCGCGAGGCGGCTTCGCCGAGTTTGACGAGCCGCCAAAGCGCGATCTCCTGCAGGTCCTCGTTGTCCATGAATTGCTCGACGGAAATGCCGGCGAGCCGCGTCACGATGCCTTCGGCGGCCTCGACGAGGTCAACCAGACGAAGATGGTCAGGCCGCTTCGGCATAGATGACCTTCGCCTCGGCGAGGACCTCGTCACGGACCAGGCGATGAAGGCTTCGCTTCGAGCCCAGGTCGACAGGACGGCCGAACAGTTCGGTCAGCTCGTCGTCGAGGTCCGCGATCTCCCAGCCGAGCCGGACGCCTGGTGCGAGCACGTAATACAGGTCCAGGTCACTGTCGGGCCGTTCCTCGCCACGAGCGACGGAACCGAACACGGCCAACTCGGTGATGCCGTACCTGCGGCAGACCGCGGCAAGCCTGCCGAGGTCCACGTCCCTGCCTGCAATGCGCATCAACTCGTCTCCTCCAGCATCGCGATCCAGTATCCCCGATGACCGCGTCGGCTCCTCGGCTTCCTGCCTGGGCGGATGCCGCCGGGCCGGCCGCTCATGGCGGGTCTGCACATTGCCCGTGCTTGGGTTATGGAGGTTTGGCACGTGGGGGGGGTCGCCATAGGTCCCTAGGGTGGCGGTCTAGCTCAAGGGAGAGGAGCGCGCCGTGCGCAGGCAAATTCTGGCGGCCGCCGCGATCGCCTCGGTGGTCTCGATGGCGGCTTGCGGGAGCCCGCAGGAGGCGGCGACCGGGGGCGGTGGTTCGAACGCGTCGGACACCAGCCCGATCAAGGTCGGACTCGTGTACTCGAAGTCGGGCGCACTCGCCTCGTACGGCGCCCAGTACCTGGCCGGTTTCCAGGCCGGGATCGATCACCTCACCGGGGGCACCGGCAAGCTCGGCGAGCGGCCGATCGAGGTGACCGAGGTGGACGACGCCGGCGACCCGGCCAAGGCGGTGTCGGCGGCCAAGGACCTCATCGGAAAGGGCGTGAAGATCATCGCCGGCTCCACGGCCTCGGGCGTGGCGCTGCAGGTCGCCCCGCTCGCCGAACAGAACAAGGTGCTGTTCGTCAGCGGCCCGGCGGCGACCGATGCGCTCACCGGTGCCGGCAAGTACACGTTCCGGTCCGGCCGCCAGACCTGGCAGGACATCCTGACCGCGGCGGGGTTCATCGGTGACGTCAAGGGCAAGAAGGTGCTGGTGCTCGCCCAGGACAGCGCCTTCGGCCAGGCCAACGTCGCTGCGGTGAAGACCGTCCTCGGCGGTCAGGGCGCGACGGTGGAGCAGCTGCTGGTGCCGCCGAGCGCCACCGACATCACGCCGTTCGCGGTGCAGGCCCGCGCGGCCGCGCCGCAGCTGCTGTTCGTGGCCTGGGCCGGCACGACCGCGCAGGCCATGTGGACGGCGCTCGGTCAGCAGGGCGTCTTCGACGCCGCGACGGTCGTCACCGGTCTGGACATCGCCGCGACCTGGCCGGCCTACGGGCCGGTGGCCGGCAAGGTGAACTTCCTGGCGCACTACTTCGGCGGGGCGGCCGGCACCGACCTGGAGAAGGCGATGACCGAGGCGGTCGCCAAGGCCGGCGGCGGTGAGGTCGGCCTGTTCACGGTGGACGGCTTCACCGCGGCGCAGATGATCCTGCACGCCGCCGAGGCCGGCAACGAGGTCGACAAGATGGTGGCCGCGCTCGAGGGCTGGTCGTTCGAAGGCGTCAAGGGCGAGCTGACCATCCGGGCCGAGGACCACGCGTTGCTGCAGCCGATGTTCCAGGCGAAGCTGACCACCGGCGCCAGCCCGACCGCGTCCGTGGTCAAGATGCTGGAGCCGGACGAGGTCGCCCCGCCGGTCGCGGCCGGGAAGTGACCGGACTGACCGAACGCACCACCGGCGCCGGGCCGGCCTCCAGCGGCCCGGCGCCGGTGCTGCGGGTGCAGGACCTGAGCTGGACGGTCGGCGGTGTGCACATCGTCGACCGCGTCAGCCTCGACGTCTCGCCGGGCGAGTTCGTCGCGGTGATCGGGCCCAACGGCGCCGGCAAGACCTCGCTGTTCAACCTGATCTCCGGCCTGGTCCCGGTCACGAGCGGCCGCATCGAGCTTGACGGGGCCGACGTCACCGGCGCACCGCCGCACCGCAGGGCCCGGCTCGGCCTTGGCCGCACGTTCCAGTCCTCCAGCGTGTTCGCCGCGCTGCCGGTCGCTGAGAACGTCCGGCTCGCGGCCGCCGCGGCAACCGGCAGCTGCCTTCGGCTGTGGCGCCCGGCGGCGCCGCAGGCCGCCGCCGACGAGGCGCTTGCCAGGGTCGGCCTGGCCCATCGCACGAACGAGCCGGCCGGCCGGCTCTCGCACGGCGACAAGCGCAAGCTCGAGCTCGCGATCCTGCTCGCCGCCGACCCCAAGCTGATCCTGCTCGACGAGCCGATGGCCGGCGTCAGCGCCGGCGACGTGCCAGCGCTGACGGACGTGGTGCGCTCGATCCACCGGGAGGAGGGCCGAACGGTGCTGATGGTCGAGCACCACATGGAGGTGCTGCTCGGCCTCGCCGACCGGGTGGCCGTCATGCACCACGGCGCGCTGCTCGCCCTTGGCAGCCCGCAGCAGGTGATGGCCGACCCCACCGTGCAGGACGCCTATCTCGGGGAGCCGCTGTGACCGCCGGCGGGCTGCTGGAGGTGGCGGACCTGCACGTGCGGATCGGCGGTTCGCACATCCTGCAGGGGGTCGACCTGACCGTTGCGGCCGGCGGGGTCACGGCGCTGCTCGGTCGCAACGGCGCCGGCAAGACGACCACGATCAAGGCGATCCTCGGCCTGGTGCCGCGCACCGGCTCGGTGCGCTTCGACGGCGCTGAGCTGGCCCACCTGCCGACGCACCTGATCGTGCGCCGGGGCCTCGGCTACGCGCCCGAGGACCGCGGGGTGTTCACCGCGCTGACCGTGGCGGAGAACCTGCGGCTCGCCGAGCGGCGCGGCGCCCGGCAGCGCTACGACCTGGTGTTCGAGCTGTTTCCCGAGCTGCGCAAGCGGTCGGCGCAGCCGGCCGGCACGCTGTCCGGAGGCCAGCAGCAGATGCTGGCGCTCGGCCGGGCGCTGCTCAACGACAACCGGATGCTGCTGGTCGACGAGCCGACCAAGGGTTTGGCGCCGCGCATCGTCACCGAGGTGGCCGGGGTGCTCGAGCGGGTCGCGTCCGCGGTTCCGATTCTGCTGGTCGAGCAGAACCTCGGCCTGGTCAGGCGGATCGCGGGGCAGGTGGTGGTGATCGACCAGGGACGCGTGGTGCACACGTCACCGGCGGCCTCGCTGCTGGCCGACACCGAGCGGGTGCGGGAACTGCTCGGCGTCGCGACCAGGCGGCCGGAACCCAGCGCGGAGCTGAAATAAGATGAGCACAGTCGTTCTGCTTACGTTGACGGGGCTGGGGCTGGGGGCGCTGTACTTCCTGGTCGCCGCCGGGTTGTCGCTGATCTTCGGGCTGGCCGACGTGCTGAACTTCGCGCACGGCGTGTTCCTGTCGGTCGGCGCGTATGCCACTTGGTGGGCGGCGGGTCACGTGCCGGGCGCGGGTCCCGACGGCGTGGGGTTCCTGGTGGCGGTGGCGGTCGGGATGCTGGCCGGCACGGTGGTGGCGGTCGTGGTCGAGCTGCTGCTGATCCGGCCGCTGTATGCGCGGCCGATCGAGCAGGTGCTGGTGACGGTCGGCCTCGCGCTGGCCGGGGTGGCGCTGCTGCAGGCGTACTGGGGCGCGGACGCGCTGGTGTTCCCCAAGCCGTCGTGGACGCAGGAGACGACCAGGCTGCTCGGGGCATCGGTGCCCAACGACCGGTTCGTGCTGATCGGCGCGGCGGTGCTGGTGCTGGTGGCGCTGCTGGTGTTCCTGCGGCGGACCCGGTTCGGGCTGATCGTGCGGGCCGGGGTCGAGGACCGGGCGATGGTGACCGCGCTCGGGATCAATGTGCGGACGGCGTTCACGCTGGTGTTCGCGATCGGCGGGGCGGCGGCCGCGCTGGCGGGGGCGCTCGCCGGGGTCTACTACGGGAACGTGTCGCCTGGTCAGGGCACCTCGATGTTGATCTTCGCGTTCATCGTGGTGGTGATCGGCGGGATGGGTTCGGTGGTCGGGTCCGCGCTCGCCGCGGTGGTGGTCGGGCTCGTGCAGCAGTTCGCCAACTACTACACGATGGCGGGCGTGGGGGAGGCGTCGGTCGTGCTGCTGCTGGCGGTCGTGCTGCTGCTGCGGCCGGGTGGGCTCGCCGGGAGGGCGGCATGAGGCGCGGTTGGATCGTTGCGGTCGCCGGGGTGCTGCTGCTGGTGATCCTGCCGTATTCGACGCTGACGTTGCCCGGCCTGTTTCCGGGGGCGTTGAACAGCCCGGGGACGTTGCAGCTGCTGGCGTTGTGCCTGCTGTTCGCCGGCTTCGCGCTGAGCTACGACCTGCTGTTCGGCCAGACCGGGCTGCTGTCGTTCGGGCATGCGCTCTACGTCGCGGCCGGTTCGTACAGCGCGAACATCGCGGTCACGAAGCTGGGCTGGTCGCTGCCGGCCGGGATCCTGCTCGCCGTGGTGGTCGGGGTCGTGCTGCCGGCGGCGCTTGGCGCGGTGGCGCTGCGCGTGCAGGGCATCGCGTTCGCGATGGTGACGCTGGCGTTCGCGCAGGTCGGCTCGATCCTGGTGCACGCCGATCCCGGGCGGCTCACCGGCGGCGAGGAGGGCCTTTCGCTCGCGCCGGCCGCGACGCCCGGTTTCCTGGCCGGCGTGGCCAACACGGTCAACCTGTACTGGCTGGCGCTGGCCTATCTGGTGCTGGTCGCGGTCATCGTGCGCTGGGCGGTCGACTCCGAGCCGGGCCGGGTGTGGCAGGCGATCAGGGAGAACGAGCGTCGGGTCACCGTGCTCGGCCTGCACCCGTACCGGTTCCGGCTGCTCGCCTACGTGCTGGCGTCGCTGCTGGCGACGCTCGGCGGGGTCGTGCACCTGCTGCTGCAGGGCGGCTCGACGCCGCAGATCACCACGTCGAACTTCACGCTCGGACTGCTGGTCATGGTCGTGCTCGGTGGCCTCGGCAGCCGGTGGGGTGCGATCCTCGGCGGCGTCCTGTACACCTACCTCGATCACCGGCTCGCCGCGCTCGGAACCTGGGATGTGATCGCCGACCTGCCACGGGCCGTACGGGCTCCGCTGTCGGAGCCGCTGTTCGTGCTCGGGGTGCTGTTCGTCGCGGTCGTCTACTTCATGCCGGGCGGGCTGGCCGGGCTGCCGGCGCGGCTGCGTTCGCGCCTCGCGGAAAGGAGCGGCAATGCGTAGGCGCCCCGCCGACCGGATCGAGGTCGAGGTCGCCGGCGGCACCCTGGTGGCGCACCGGTGGCCGGCCGACGAGCCCGGCGCCCCGATCGCCGTTGCCGCCCACGGCATCACCGGCAACGGCCTGACCTGGGCCAGGGTCGCCGACCACCTCGACGGCAAGCTCACCCTGGTCGCGCCCGACCTGCGCGGCCGGGCGGCCAGTGCGGGCATCGACGGGCCGTACGGGATGGCGGCGCACGCCGCGGACCTGGTGGCGTTGCTGGACGCGCTGGACACCCCGAGTGCGGTGCTGGCCGGGCACTCGATGGGCGCGTTCGTGGCCGTCGTGGCGGCGACCGGGCACCCCGACCGGTTCCGGTCGGTCGTGCTCGTCGACGGTGGCGTCGGCTTCGCGGTGCCGCCCGGCCCGGACATCGACGCCGTGCTGGAGGCGACGATCGGACCCGCCATGCAGCGGCTGCGGATGACGTTCGAGTCGCGCGGTGACTACACGTTGTTCTGGCGGGCGCACCCGGCGCTGCGCCCGGACTGGGCGCCCTGGATCGACGAGGCCATGCAGCACGACCTGGTCGGCAGCGAGCCGCGGCTGCGCTCGTCGTGCGTGCTGGACGCGGTCCGCTTCGACGGTGCCGACCTGCTGACGAACGACGACGTGCGGGACGGCGTGCACGCGCTACCGGTCCCCGCGGTGCTGCTGTGGGCGCAGCGCGGGATGCGCGACGAACCGCAAGGCATGTACGACGAGGCCCGGCTCGAGCAGGCCAACCTCGACCCGCGGCGGATCCGCACCGTGCTGGTGCCCGACACCAACCACTACACGATCCTTTACGCCGACCGCGGCGCCTCCGTCATCGCCGCCCACCTGCGCGCCGCCGCCTAGCCCTCGTCACCCCTCGCTCCGCGGCACGGGCTCTCCCGCAAGCGGGGTGGTCCGCCGCCGGCGCGGGCTAGATTGCCCGTGCGGGGCGCGAAAGGGGGTGGCGTGATGGAGCGGCACCGGCCGTTCGGGACGCCTGTCGAACCCGGCGCCCGGCGCGACCACGTCGACGCCGAGCAGTGCGCGCTCGAAGGGTCGGCGACGCCAGCCGGCAGCGGCTGATCAGGGTCTGCGGTGCGCTCTTTCCCGACGTGCTGCGCGCCCGGCTCGTACGGCGATACGGCGGGCACGTATGGCCGGCATGGCGGTGTCCGACCGCCACCTCTCGGCAGATACTTTCTAACTAGTTGCCATATTTGACGCGAAATCACGAGGCTGAGATGAACGTCGAGACGAACATCGCCGCGAAGACCTATGCCCACGAGGCGCTGCAGTTGCTTACGGCGGTGGCCGCCAAGGCCGAGCCGAACGTCGAGGCCGCCGCCCGGCTGTTCGCACGCTGTCTCAAGGCCGACGGGGTGATCCACGCCTTCGGTACCGGGCACTCCCAGGCCACCGCGATGGAGGTGGCCGGACGGGCCGGCGGGTTCGTGCCGACCAACCGGATCTCGCTGTCCGACGTGGTGATGTTCGGCGGCGCCGACCCCGCGACGCTGGCCGATCCGATGCTGGAACGCCAGGCGGACGCGGCCAGCCGGCTCTACGAGCTGGCGAAGGTCCAGCCCCAGGACCTGTTCGTGATCAGCTCGAACTCCGGGGTCAACGGGGCGATCGTGCAGCTCGCGCTGCTGGTCAAGGAGCGCGGTCACGACCTGGTCGCGCTGACCTCGCTCGACCACAGCTACCGGGTGCCCGCGCGGCACGAGTCCGGCAAGCGCCTGGCCGATCTCGCGGATGTCGTGCTGGACAACGGCGCCCCGTACGGCGACGCGATGTTCACCACTGCGCACGGCGATTCCGCCTGCGCGGTGTCGTCGTTGTCGGCGGCCCTGCTGGTGCAGATGACGGTCGCCCAGGCGGTGCGGATCCTGCTCGACGAGGGGGTCAGGCCGCCGCTGTACGTCTCGGCGAACGTGCCGGACGGCCCGGAGCGCAACCGGGCGCTGGAGGCCCGCTACGCCGGCCGGATCCGCCGGATCGCCAGCTGAGGTAACTCCACGGCGGCCTCCACCGATTCCACGCGGACGCATCAGGAGGGAGGCCGATGACCAGGTTCGAGCTCCGCGAGGCGATCTCCGGGTTTTGGGCGCACTGGGCGGCCTGGGCGCTGCTCGCCGTCGCCTTCGCCGCCGCCGGCGCGATCAACGTCTTCCTCGCCGTCAGCGCCCACGAATGGTGGCCCGCCGGCGTCGCGGTGCTGGCGTTCGTCTCGGCTCTGGTCGGCGCCTGGATGGCGGTCGTCGCCAGCCGGGCGCGGTGACCGGTCACGCGCCCAGCGAGCGTTCCAGCGGAGTGCGGAACCGCGGGACGACCCGGGCCGGACCGAGCCAGTTGGCGAGCCGCTCCGCCTCGGCTTGGACGGCCACGCTCGCCTCGGTGCCGGCGTCCTCCAGCAGTTGCACGACTACCTCGCCGTCGCGGCGTTGGACCCAGCCGCCGACGACCCGGCCGTCGCACCAGACGGTCGGCCCGGCGTTGCCGTTGCTGTCGAACAGCGTCGGGCCATGCTCGCCGAGGTACCAGTGGCGGCGCTGCCAACCCATGACCGTCGGGTCGAGCGCGGGCAGCAGCGCGACCCACGGCTCGGGAGGCCCGTCCGGCCCGGTGTCGCCGGGCAGCACGATGCCCGGCTCGCCGTCGAGGTCGACCTCGACCGGGTCGAGGTGCCCGAGCGCGCGCTTCACGTCACCGAGGTTCCAGCCGGTCCACCACTTGACGTCGGCGACCGTCGCCGGGCCGAACGCCGCCAGGTAACGGCGGACCAGCTCGGCCCTGGCGGCCTGCTCGGGCAGCCGCGGCATCCCGCCGGGCAGCCAGCGTTCGACCGGCGCCCAGCGGAACTGGCTGGACACCCAGCTTCCCCGCGGGCGGGCACGGATGATCCGGCCCTGCGCCGCGAGCAGGAACAGCACCCTGGTGACGACGGCCACCTCGCCCTGCCGGTAAACCAGCTTCGTGCGCAGCCGGGGCTCGTCCGCGGTCAGCTCGGTGGCCAGCGCCTCGCCGCGCCGCGCGAGCGCCTCGTAGGTGGCCTGCTCGACCTCGGCCAGCCAGCGCGGCGGGTCGTCGATGCCCTCGGCGTACTGGCCGAGGTGCTGGATGAGCTTGCGCCGCTCGGTGACCGCGATCGCGTCGGTGCACGACGCCTGGATGACCGGTGCCAGGTCGGTCGGCAGGACGAACATGGTCCGGCGCATGCCCAGCATCCGAACCGCCGAGCGCTCGTCGTACAACGCGCGCTCGACCGTGGCGATGTCGGGCTTGACCATCCGCGCGGCGGCCGACAGGTGCACGGTCGACGGATCGGTGCCGTGCAACCCGACCAGGCTGCGCGCGATGTCGACGGGGCTCTCCACCTTGGCGGCCTCGGCCAGGTGATGGCGCCGCGCAAGCCGCGCCCGCCGCTCCGCAACGCCGATCCGCCGCACAGTTCCCAACCTATGCCCATCGCCACCCCCGCCGCCCCCCGCCGCCCCCGCCGCCCCCGCCGCCCCCGCCGCCACCCCCGCCCCCGGCCGCCCCCGCCGCCGCCGCCCCCGCCCACCGCGCACTTGGGGAGCTCCAGCGCAATATGTGGAACTGAAGCTCCCCAAGTGCGGTGAGGCGTGCGGTGAGGCGGCGGGTGAGGCGTGCGGTGAGGCGTGCGGGTGAGGCGGCGCGGCGGAGGCGAGGTGGAGGTGGGGGTGGGGGTGGTGGGGGTTAGCAGGTTGGGGCTACTTGGCCGTCGCTGCCGGTGTAGACGTAGGCGTCGGAGACGTAGCGGCCGGTTCCGATCTTGTCCCACAGGTCGGTCCAGATGCCGTAGACCTCGCTGTAGACCCACTGCCCGCGGGCCTGGCAGAGGATGCGGATCTGGGTGCCGTTGGCGACCGTGCCGACCAGGGCGTACGAGGTGGACGGGCCGGCGCGGACGTTGAGCGGCCCGCCGCCGGTCGTCACGGTTCCGTAGACGGCGCCGCCGATGGCGTCGACGCCGGCCTGTGCCTCGGCGAGGTAGTTGCGGTAGTCGCCGTTGAGGTACGTGGTCCAGGCGCCCCAGCCCGACCAGCCGTAGATGCTGAAGGCGGCGCGGGCGTTGCAGTACAGCTCGTAGGCGCACGCGTCGCTGACCCAGCTCTGGTGGCAGTTGTTGATCTGCCACGCGCCGCGGTCGAGCGAGCCGTTCGGGCAGGCTGGTTCCGGGCCGTTGTAGTGCTGGGCGTTGGCGGTGCACCAGGACTCGGCGAGCGAGATCGCCACCGAGACCACCAGGTTGGAGCCCGTCCAGCCGGCCGCCGAGGCTGCCCGGGCGCAGCGGATCGAGCGGTCGGTGGCCGTCGTCGAGTACTCATCGCCGGGCGCCGCGGCGGCGGGCGCACCGGTCACCAGGGTCGTCATCAGGGCCGCCAGCAGGACTGTCAGCTGGCTGATGACGAGCCCGAGAACTCCTGTTCGCATTGCGACTCCCGTCCTCACGCGGCCCAGAACTGCCAGCCGCGCATGTAGTCGAGGGTGTAGACGGTGTTCTTGCCGTCGTAGCTGCCGTCGGTGCCGGCGCCGTAGGGGTCGTTGACGTAGAAGCGCCCGTCGTCGGTGTAGCCCGTGATCAGCGCGATATGGCCGTAGCGGCCGTAGGCGAACATGCCGCTCACCACGACCATGAGGTTGGCGTCGATCTTGGAGCGGATCCACGCCGCGCTCGGGTTGCTGGCCTGCGCGATCGGGTAGGCGACGTGCCGGTCGAGGAAGTCGCCCAGCCAGTAGTGGATCGAGCCGACGTTCGGGTCCTCGACCATCCAGCCGTAGGCGCCGGCGAACCAGTTCCAGTTCGGGTCGGGGGCGTAGGCGTTGTAAGTCGTGCCGTAGGCGCTGTAGACCCGGCTGACGTAGCCGCCGTAGGGCGACCAGTGCCCGTACGGCGAGCTGACCCAGACGCTGAACTGGTTCGCCAGCTGGTAGCCGGCCAGGTCCATCACCGAGCTCGTCGGGCCGCACGCCGAGTTGCCGTTGAAGTCGTCGGCGGTGTCCCAGAGCTGGTGGATGAACTGCGACGGCATGATCCTCGCCTGCACGGCAGCATCGGTGCCGGCGTCGAGCCTGCCGGCCGTCGTCGTCGCGGCGAGGTCGAGCAGTCGCGGGCCGAACCGGGCGGAGTCCAGCGTCAGCGTGCCGCCGTCGAGCCCGCCCAGCTGGAAGTTGGCCGAGATGCCCGCGACCACCCGGTGGCTTGCGCCGCTGGCGAGATCGAGCACATGGACGCCGTTGACCTCGTCGAGCCGGGCCAGCGCGTCGCCGCGGCCGGCGGCCTTCTGCTGCTGGCTGACGCAGCCCTGCAGCTCGTAGGCGACGCTGGCGCCGTCGGAGCTCCACAACGCCGAGCGGTACGAGTCGGCGGTGCGGCCGACGTCCCGCACGACCGTGCCGTCGAGCTCGGCGAGCACGAGCGACGAGTGCTCACCGGCGCACGGGTAGACGTGCGTCCCCCGGATCGCGCTGATCAGCTGCCGGCCGCCGATCGTGGCGAGCCGGAAGTCGCGGTAGACCACGCCCGGTCCGGAGCTCAGCACCGGATGCGCGCGGCCGGCGTCGAGCCGGCTCAACGACGGCGGACCGGTCGCCGAGTCGCGGTGCTGCACGAGCGGGCCCTCCGCGGCCCAACCGACCAGCTCGACCGTCCCGCCGACGTGTCCGATGCGGGTGGTCGCGCCGGCCGAGTAGGCCAGGACGTCGTTGCCGTCGACGTACCCGAGCCGGCCGTCGCCGGCGAAGGCGGCCGACGTGATCCGGCCGGTCGCGGCCGTCGTGACGCGCCCGCTGCCGACGTCGAGCACGTCGAGCCGGCTGCCGGCGTGGCCGTCGAAGTCGACGACGATGGCGGCGGTGGCGGCGTCCGCGCTCAGCGTGGTTCGCACGCTGTACGCCGGATCACCGACCTTGACGGTGGTGCGCCTCGACCCGCCGACGAAGACGTCGAAGCTCCCGTCGGCGGTGCGCACCGTGTGGACACTCGTGGTGCTGTCTTGGGTTGCGGCTGCTTGGGTCGGTACGACCAGGCCGAATGCGATCAGGCTGGCGCCGGCGGTGGCCAGGGCCGCCCGGCGGATGGTTCCGGTTCGGGACATCGCTCGCTCCTCACGTCGAGTGATGTCTCATATCGTTTCTGTCACCGGTGGAAGCTGCGTGGAAGATTCGTTACGGCCAGCTGCGGGCTAGAGACCCAGCCCGAGGGCGTCGGCGGTTTCGCCGCGCGGCGGTCGGCCACGGCCGGGCGGTGACTACCGGGACGCCCACCGTGGCCGCCTGGCCGGCCAGCCAGCGGCCGAGCAGCGCGGACACCTCGGCGCGGGTCTGCTGCCGGCCGGCGTGGGGTTCTCGCGCCGCGTAGTTGCGCAGCAGGTGGTCGCCCTCCATGACGACCCGGGTGCCGGTGTCGAGGTGATCGGCGATGACCGTGTCGAACACCGGTTGCAGGGTGTCGAGGACCGACTCGGTCAGCTCGCAGATCTGGGGCGCAGGCCAGCCGTGTGCGGCAGGGTGGTTGTCCCAGCAATGCAGCAACGGCAACTGCCGCGGCGTCGTCGCCGCCTTGATGGCGGTGACCAAATCGTCGGTCTCCAGCACCGAAACCCCGAGCCGCCGTGCCAGCGCATGGCTGACCCGGCTCCTCCCGGTCCCCGATGCACCGCCGGTCAACAGCAAGCACCAGTCGCCGCCTATGCCGGCGCGCGCCATCTTCTCGCTGGTCAGGGCCGGCGGTGCCACGGCTACTCGCCACGCCCGCCGGCGTCACCGGGCAGCACGAGCCGCGCGGTTCCATCGGGGCTCACCCCAACGGCACTGCCAGCCATTGCACCGCCTCCCCCTTCGTATTGATACGACCCCTTACCGGAGACGGCAGCACCCCACCTGATCGCCCCCGAACCCTCGCATCCCTGACGTCGCACTCTTACAAAGCGTGACGTAAATCCGGCCGTCGCATCGTGTCCACAATGTTGATCACGAGCGTTGTTGTCACCTTGGATCGATTCAGAGCGGCAATAACTTCGTGATCAACATCGGGGAGCCGTGCGGGGAATGGTGGCGGTTACTGTCGGTGAGGGGTGGGTGGGGGAGGCGGGCTTGATCGGGTGTAGAGCGGTGGAGGCGGTC
>DASSUA010000338.1:0-2260 GCA_035707525.1 Pseudonocardiaceae bacterium | reverse complement strand
GGCGTGCCGGATCGAGGGGACCAGGTAGGCCAGCGACTTGCCGGTGCCGGTGCCGGCCTGCACGGCCAGATGCTCACCGGTCTCGATCGCCTGCGCCACGGCCTCCGCCATCCGCAGCTGCCCCTCGCGGGCGTCGCCACCAAGCCCGTCGACGGCGGCGGCGAGCAGCTTCGACACTGGTGGCAGGTCCGGCACGGCGCTGACGCTACCGCCCCGCGGGTCGCCCACCCCGGCAGGCACCCGTCACGGTGGGTCGGCCTGCCCGCCCGGGCAAGGGCTGTCACGAGGCTCGCCGCGAGCGGTGAGCCCACATTTTCGCTGATGCTGGAGGGACCGTCCTCCATCACCGCAACCCGTGCGCCTTCGCCGGTCGCTCTCTCAGCGAATTTCACAGCCGCCCCGGGGTCGGGGCACCGGGCGGCAATGATCATGAGGTTGTCGCCGTTCTTGACCGATTCGCCAAGTCATGATCACCGTTTTGGTGCCACAAACCGCGCTGAGCGCGGCTCATAGCACCAAAACGGTGATCATGAGGTCGTCGGACTGCCGCGATCATCGCGATGTGCCGGTGTGGTTACCGATAGCAACCACGGGGGGTGGTTGGGCGGGAAGGGCACGGCCGGTCACGTGACCGGGCTATCAAGATCGCTGAAAGTGTGAGGTCACCGTGCAGCTGAGGCGCGAAGGTGCATGGTGGCTTCACACTTTCGCCGATCATGGGGCGATGGCGCAGCGCCGGTTCGCCAGTGGGTAGTGCGCCCACGTGCCCGCCCGGGTGGCCATGGGGGACCGCCGTCAGGTTCGGACCACGGGCCGGCCGCTCAGCGTCACGCCGGCCTCCGCCAGTTCCGTCAGCGCCCGGTCGACGGTCGGCTGGGCGACCCCCGCGGTCAGGTCGAGCAGGACCGTCGTGGCGAAGCCCTCCCTGGCGGCGTCCAGCGCGGTGGCCCGCACGCAGTGATCGGTCGCGATGCCGACGACCTCGACCGTGTCGATTTTGCGTTCACGCAGCCACTCGGCGAGCGTGCGGCCGTTCGGGTCGGACCCCTCGAAGCCGGAGTAGGCGGCCGCGTGCGCGCCCTTGGAGAACACGGCCTCGATCGGCGCCACGTCCAGGTCGGGATGGAAGGAGGCGCCCGCGGTGCCCTTGCGGCAGTGCGGGGGCCAGGACGTCACGAAGTCCGGCTCGGCCGAGAAGTGCGCGCCGGGGTCGACGTGGTGGTCGCGGGTGGCGACGACGTGGTCGTAGCCGCCGGCGGCGACGTGCCGGGAGATCCCGGCGGCGACCCCGGCGCCGCCGCCCACCGGCAGCGAACCGCCCTCACAGAAGTCGTTCTGCACGTCGACGACGATCAATGCGGTCCGGCCGGACATCGTGTTTCTCCTATCAGTGCAGGAACATCAGTCCAGGAATACGGTAGGGATCGCGGGCTCGCCGCGGGACAGCGCCAGGCCCTCCCACGGCAAGGTCACCAGGGCCGCGCGCAGGTGGTCACGGGAGTCGTCGAGGGTCGGCAGCCCGTCGACCGGCGTGCCGCCGCGGATCAGCGGGACCGGCAGCACCCGGTCGTGCTCGCCGATCGACGGCGCCCTGGCGGCGCGGAACGCGACCTCCTCGATCGCGGTCCCGGTCGGCTTGTGCCGGCGCAGCGCGGACTTGCGCCCGCCGCGGGACTCCTTGGCCGAGCTGCGCTTGGCCACCGGGCGCCCCTCGACCTCGACGAGCTTGTAGACCATGCCGGCGGCCGGCGCGCCGGAGCCGGTGACGACCGCGGTGCCGACGCCGTACCCGTCGACCGGTTCGGCGCGCAGCCCGGCGATCGCGTACTCGTCCAGGTCGCCCGACACCACGATCATCGTGCTGGTCGCGCCGAGGCTGTCGAGCTGCTCGCGGGCCTGCCTGGCCAGCACGCCGAGGTCGCCGGAGTCGATCCGGATGGCGCCCAGCGTCTGGCCGGCGGCGGCGATCGCCGCGTCGATGCCGCGGGCGATGTCGTAGGTGTCGACCAGCAGCGTCGTCTTGCTGCCGTAGTGGTTGACCTGGGCGCGGAACGCGTCGAGCTCGCGCTCGTGCAGCAGGGTGAACGCGTGCGAGGCGGTGCCCGCGGTCGGGATGCCGTACCGCCGGCCGGCCTCCAGGTTCGAGGTGAACGCGAAGCCGGCCAGGTACGCCGCCCGCGCCGCCGCCACGGCGGCCTCTTCGTGGGTACGCCGGGAGCCCATCTCGATCACCGGCCGGCCGCGGGCGGCCGTGACCATC
>DASSUA010000337.1:0-4126 GCA_035707525.1 Pseudonocardiaceae bacterium | reverse complement strand
GACCCGGCCGCCGGTCAGGTCCAGCCCCAGCCACGACCGGTGCACCACCAGCGCGACCACCAGCAGCCCGGCCGGCAGCACGACCGCGGGCGCGGCCAGGCCGCGCAGCAGCCGGCTGCGACCGGCCAGGACGACCATGGGCGGCCCGGGCCGCTTACGGGTCAGCTGGCGCGGCGCTTGAGGCGGCGGCGCTCGCGCTCGGACAGCCCGCCCCAGATGCCGAACCGCTCGTCATGCGCCAGGGCGTACTCCAGGCACTCGGCGCGCACTTCACAGCCCGAGCAGATGCGCTTCGCCTCTCGGGTGGAACCGCCCTTCTCCGGGAAGAACGCCTCCGGGTCGGTCTGCGCGCACAGCGCGCGCTCCTGCCAGTCCTGTTCCTCCTCGGCCTGGCCGAGTACCTCGACCATCGACAGCACGTCGGTGGCGATCGAGGCGAACTCGGCGGGACCGGTGTACACGCGATCCATCACCGCGGCCCCCTTGGCCCTCGTGTGTCGTGTCGGGCCGCTTCCTCACGCGGCTGACCGGGACGTGTGAGCGGCTGCTCTCCCGGGCTCCCCGGGCTGCCCGTTGAGGGCGACCCTGTGGCGACTCCCAGCCGCTTCGCGCTATTCCGATGGCCAACCTGCCGGCTCGGCGGTCTCGCCGGCCCCGTTCCCGGCGAATGACACAGGTGTGATTACACCCGTGTGATGCACCCCGGTCAAGTCGAGATCGGGCCGGAGGCCCAAAGGTGGGGTCTGCCGGGGCGTCCGCGACACTTGCCGCCGTGAGCCGGCTTCGTCCAAGCCCGCTGTTCCTCCTGCTGGTCGCGGTCACCGCCGCCGGCGGGGCGCTGGCCTGCCTCGACGGGCGCGCGCCGCGAACGACCGGCATCGTGCTGCTCGTGCTCGGCGGCTGGGCGGTCTCGCTGTGCCTGCACGAGTTCGGTCACGCCTACGTCGCCTACCGCGGCGGCGACTGGACGGTCCGGTCCAAGGGCTACCTGACGCTGGACATCCGCCGCTACACCGACCCGGTGCTCTCGTTCGTGCTGCCGATGCTGTTGCTGCTGATCGGCGGCATCCCGTTGCCGGGCGGCGCGGTGTGGATCGACCGCGGCCTGATCAGGTCGCGGCCCACCGAGTCCGCCGTCTCGCTCGCCGGACCGGCGGCCAACCTTGGGATCGGTGCGCTGCTGGTGGCCGCGGTCGCGCTCGTCGAAATGCCGGACGGGCTGCGGATCGGGCTGGCGTGCCTGGCGTTCGTGCAGATCCTGGCGTTCCTGCTGAACATCCTGCCGGTGCCGGGGCTCGACGGGTTCGGCGCGATCGAGCCGTACCTGTCGTTCGAGGCCAGGCGGATCGCCAACGCCGTGCGTCCGTGGGCGCCGCTCGCGCTGTTCGCGTTGCTGATCGCGGTGCCCGGGGCGAGCCGGGCGTTGTTCAACCTGGGATTCGGCCTGTTCGAGCTGATCGGGGGCGATCCGCTGGCTGCCAGCGATGGGTTCCGCGAATTCCTGTTCTGGCGCTGAGCTGTTCTGTTGCGGACCGTAGGCTCGGATCCATGAACGTCGTTGTGCTGGCGGGGGGCGTCGGCGGCGCGCGCTTCCTGCTCGGCGTCAAGCGCACGCTCGGGCTGGAGCCGGTCGGCCCCGGCGGCGACCGCGACGCCCGGCACCGGATCACGGCCGTGGTCAACACCGGTGACGACATCTGGCTGCACGGGCTGCGGGTGTGCCCGGACCTGGACACCTGCATGTACACCCTCGGCGGCGGCATCGACAGCGAACGCGGCTGGGGGCGCGCCGGGGAGACCTGGTCGGTGCGCGAGGAACTCGCCGCCTACGGCGCCGAACCGGCGTGGTTCGGGCTGGGCGACCGCGACATCGCGACGCACCTGGTGCGCACCCGGATGCTGCGCGCCGGTTATCCGCTCTCGGCGGTCACCGAGGCGCTGTGCACCAGGTGGCGGCCCGGCGTGACGCTGCTGCCGATGACCGACGACCGGGTAGAGACCCACGTGGTCATCGAAGAAGCCGGGGAGCGCCGCGCGGTCCACTTCCAGGAGTGGTGGGTGCGGCACCAGGCGGCGCCGGTCGCTCACGAGTTCGTGTTCGTCGGTGCCGAGGAGTCCGCGCCCGCCCCTGGCGTGGCCGAGACTGTCGCGGCGGCCGACCTCGTGCTCGTCGCGCCGTCGAACCCGGTCGTCAGCGTCGGCAGCGTCCTTTCGGTGCCCGGCCTGCGTGACGCCCTGCGCGCGACGCCGGCGCCGGTGATCGGGGTGTCACCGATCGTGGGCGACCGGCCCCTGCGGGGCATGGCCGCGGAGTGCCTGGCCGCGCTCGGGGTCGCCTGCACGGCCGAGGCGGTCGGGCGGCACTACGGCGGGCGCGCCGGCGGCGGCCTGCTCGACGGCTGGCTGGTGCACAGCACCGACACCGCCGACGTCGCGGGCGTGCGGGTGCGGTCGGTGCCGCTGCTGATGTCCGGCGCCGACGCCACCGCCGCGATGGTTCGCGCGGCGTTCGAGCTGGCCGGGGTGCACGTTGCCGCCTGACCGGGCTTCGGCCCCCGACCACGGCAGCGCCGGCGCACTCGAGGTGCTGCCGGTCCACGGGCTCGCCGAGTTCCGGCCCGGTGACGACCTCGCCGCCGCGATCGCCGCCGCCGCGCCGTGGCTGCGCGACCGCGACGTCCTGGTCGTCACCAGCAAGATCGTCTCCAAGACGGAGGGCCGGCTGGTGGCCGCGCCGGCCGACCCCGAGGAGCGCGACGCCCGGCGGCGCGAGCTGGTCGTCACCGAGGCGGTCCGGGTGCTCGCCCGGCGGGCGCGCACGCTGATCACCGAGAACCGGCTCGGCATCGTGCAGGCCGCCTCCGGCGTCGACGCGTCCAACGTCGAACTTGGCGAGCTGGCGCTGCTGCCGCTGGACCCGGACGCCTCGGCGGCGGCGTTGCGGGCCGGGCTGCGCGAGCTGACCGGCGCCGACGTCGCCGTCGTGGTCACCGACACGATGGGCCGGGCGTGGCGGATCGGCCAGACCGACCACGCGATCGGTTCCTCCGGCCTCACCGTGGTGCACCGCTACGCCGGCACCGTCGACCCGCACGGCAACGAGCTGGCGGTCACCGAGGTCGCCGTCGCCGACGAGGTGGCGGGCGCCGCCGACCTGGTCAAGGGCAAGCTGTCCGGCGTTCCGGTCGCGGTCGTGCGCGGCCTCGCCGGCAGCCTGTTCGGCACCGGCGCGTCGGCGCGCGAGCTGGTACGGCCGGTCGCCGAGGACCTGTTCCGGCTCGGCACCGACGAGGCGCTCGCCCAGGGGCACCGGGAGGCGGTGCTGCGCCGCCGGTCGGTGCGCGCCTTCACCAACGAGCCGGTCGACGCCTCGGCGCTGCGCCGCGCGATCGGGGCCGCCCTGACCGCGCCGGCCCCGCACCACACCCGGCCGGTCCGGTTCGTCTGGCTGCGGGACCGCCCGCTGCGCCGCAAGCTGCTCGACGAGATGCGCCAGGCGTGGCGCGCCGACCTGCGCGCCGACGGGCTCACCCCGGAACGCATCGAGCGCCGGGTCCGCCGCGGCGACCTGCTCGACACCGCCCCCGAGGTGGTGCTGCCGTTCCTGGTCACCGACGGCGCGCACGACTACCCGGACCGCCGCCGGCGCGAGGCCGAGCACACGATGTTCACCGTCGCCGGTGGCGCCGCCGTGCAGGGCCTGCTGGTCGCCCTCGCCGCCGAGGGGCTCGGCTCGTGCTGGGTCGGCTCCACGATCTTCTGCCCTGACGTCGTGCGCGCCGTGCTCGAGCTGCCCGAATCGTGGCAGCCGCTCGGCTCGGTCGCGGTCGGCGTCCCGGCCGAGCCGCTCGGCGCCCGGCCACCGGTCCTCGACGGGCTGGTCGAACGGTGAGCCTGCACGCCGACGCGGTGCGCGCGCTGACCGCGTGGTCACCGGGCGAGCCCGCGCAGGAGTCGCTGCGCCACGCCTTCCTGGCCTACCTCGCGGCCCGGCCGGACGCGTGCGCCCGCTCGTGCGAGCCCGGTCATCTCACCGCGTCCCTGGTCCTGCTCGACGCGACCGCCGAGCACGTGCTGCTGACCCTGCACCCCAGGGTCGGCCGGTGGCTGCAACTCGGCGGGCACT
>DASSUA010000336.1:0-2544 GCA_035707525.1 Pseudonocardiaceae bacterium | reverse complement strand
GCCCTCCGAAACGGCCACCCGGTGTCGCCTTCCCGAAGAAACTGTCACCTTCAGCGACCTTGTCGGGTAACCGGCGCCGCTCGACGGCCCATGATCGCCGTTTCGGTGCCGGCAACCGCGCTGAGCGCGGCTCACCGCACCTAAACAGCGATCAACGGCTCCAACCGAACCCCAACGCCGACCATGGACACCTTCACCACAAGATCACGCACCTACCACACGTGTCGCCACCTGCACCGAAATACCGGTCAACGATCTAGCAGTCGGTGAGTCGGGAGCGCACGAAGGCGAGCTCCGCTGCCACCTGGCGGATGGTCTCGGCGACGACGAGCGAGCCGTGCCCGGCGTCGTAGCGGTACACCACGTAGTCCTTGCCGGCGGCGGCGAGCGCGTCCAGGTAGTTGTCGATCTGGCCGATCGGGCACCGCGGGTCGTTCTCGCCGGCGAGCACCAGCACCGGGGCCCGGACCTGGTCGACGTAGGTGATCGGCGAACAGCGCCGGTACAGGTCCGGCACGTCCTGCGGCGAGCCGCCGAACAGCGCCCGGTCGAACGAGCGCATCTGCTCCATCTCCTCGTCGTAGGCGGCGAGGTAGTCGGCGACCGGCACGCCGGCCACGCCGACGGCCCAGCGTTGCGGCTGGGTCCCGAGGGCGAGCAGGGCCAGGTAACCACCCCACGAGTAGCCGAGGAACGCGCAGCGCGCCGGGTCGGACAAGCCGCTGCCAACGGCCCAGTCGTGCACAGCCGCGACGTCGGCGAGCTCGGTCAAACCCGGCAGGCCCTCGATGGCGTCCCGCCAGGCCGAGCCGTACCCGGTGGAGCCGCGGTAGTTGACGTGCACCACCGCGAACCCGGCGTCGACCCACAGCGCCCGCGCCGCCGAGTACCGGTCCTCGTCAGCCCCGTGCGGCCCGCCGTGGATGACGAAGACGGTCGGCACCGGCTCGGTGGCTCCGGCCGGCTTGGCGAACAGTGCGTGCACCGCCCCGGCGGGCCCGTCGACCCATGCGTCGTGCAGCCCGACCGACCCGGGGGCGGGTTCGGCGGCCGGCGTGAGCAGCACCCGGTCGGTGCCGTCGGGCAGCAGAGCGCGCACGACCGGCGGCTCGGCGGCGTTGGACCACGCGTACTCCACGGCGTTGTCGTCGCGCACCCCGGCGGCGTTGATGGTGCCGTTCGGAGTGTCCAACGTGGACAGCGAGGCGGTGGCGATCTCGTAGCGGTGCAACGTGGTCCGCGCCTGGTACGTGTGCATCACCAGCAGCGCCGAGCCGTCGCTGTACCAGTCGGCGGTCAGCTCGCCGGGCAGCTCCAGCCGCACCTCGGTCTCGGTACCGGTGGCGACGTCCCAGATCAGCAGCTCTTCGCGGCCGCGCCGCTCGTGCGTCAGCAGCAGCCGCTGGTCGCCCGCGACCGGCGAGAAACTCAACGGGTAAAGGCCCTTGCCTGGCCCGTCCCACTTGTCGGCGACCGGCGCCCCGGACGGCGTCTGCAGCACGCGGGCCGCCGGGTGCCGGCTGTCGCCGTGTTCGGACTGCGCTATGGCCAGCAGCGTCTCGTCCCGCGACAGCGCGGCAACCCAGGCGTCCTCCTTGTGGCTGTAGATCGTCTGCGCCGGCCGGCCACCGTGCGACAGCCAGATCGTGCTGCCGTCGTCGGTCGCCGTCCCGACCGCGACCATCGCGTTGCCGATCGCCAGCCCCGCCTGGTAGCCGTCCGGGACGCCGGGTACCGCCGGCTCCGGCCCGGTGCCGGCCGCGTTGGTAGAGGTGGAGGTGGAGGTGGAGTCGAAAGGTTCGGCCAGCCACCGGCCGAACTCGTCGCCGTCGGTGTCGGCGAACCACCACACGGTCCGACCGTCGGGCGGCAGCGCCGAGTAGTACGTGCCGTTCGGCCGGTCGGTCACCCTGCGGTGGGAGTCGGACCGCCGGTCCCACGCGTACACCTCCCATACCCCGGAGGAGTTCGACAGGTACACCGAACGCCAGTCCGCGTCCCTGGCCCATTTCGGAGCGGTCACCCGCGGCGCGGTGAACCGGGCCCGCCAGCGCGCCTCGGTGGCGTCGTCGTCGAACAGCCGGTCGGGGATCTGGACGGCGGGATGCTCGGTCACGTCGAGCAATCCTGCCTTAAGGTGAGCCGGCTTCGCATGGAGGTTTGGATCATGATCTACGGCGTTCACTCGCTGATCTACACGCGGCAGGCCGAGGCGGTGCGGGCCTTCCTGCGTGACGTCCTCGGCTGGCCCCACGTCGACGCCGGCGGCGGCTGGCTGATCTTCGCAATGCCGCCGGCCGAGGTCGGCGTGCACCCGACCGATGGCGACGGCGTGCACGAGCTGTACCTGCTCTGCGACGACCTCGACGAGACGATGGCCGAACTGTCGGCCAAGGGCGTGGAGTTCACCGGCGGCGTGCACGACGAGGACTGGGGGCGCTCGACCATGATCAAGCTGCCGGACGGCGGCGGCGAGCTGGGTATCTACCAGCCCAAACACCCGCTCGCTCTGACCAGAGACCCAGGTTGACCGCCAGCCAGGTC
>DASSUA010000335.1:0-7738 GCA_035707525.1 Pseudonocardiaceae bacterium | reverse complement strand
TCCGACCGGTGTGATCGACCGTGTGATCCGACCGGTGTGATCGACCGTTTGATCCGGCGGTGCCCGATCCGCTCGCCGGAGCGGGCTGTCCCCTTTGACTTCCGTGACGGATCAGTCAACCGAACCACGGCTTGTCGACTGATTGGTCACCCCGATCAGGAATTTGTGATGAACCCGATCGAGCAGACCAGTCACCGCGGCGTAGCCGAGCTGTTACTCGCCGTGCGTAACCACCAGATGCTCACCCAGCAGGAGCTCGCCGACCTCTGCGGGCTCGACCGGGCCCAGCTTTGTCGTTACGAGAAGGGGCACCGGGAGCCGAGCCTGAGCACGCTGCGCCGGATGCTCGGCGCACTCGGTTGGTCACTGCTGCTGAGTGTCGAGCCGTCCACCGCCCGCGTCGACCGGATCCTGGACGCGCCGTTCGACGCCTTGGACCTGCTCGATCTGGACGTGATCAGGCTGCTCGAGGTGGCCGCCCTTGCCTACGAGAACGGCGCAGGGATCGTGGTGGACGGCGAAGTCGCGGCGGTCATGCAAGGCGTGCCGGTGGTCACCGGCGACCTGGCCATCCTGGCGCGGCCCGGCGATGTTGAGCTGGTCGGGCGCGCGGCGGCCGCTCAGCACGCCACGGTCGGCGAGACCGAGGTGGGCGAGCTGGCGATGTTCGCGGGATCGGCGTCGGCGCGGCTGGTGCCGTCGCAGGTGCTGCCCGCGAGCCGGCTCGCGAGGGTGGATTTCCGTCCGTGGTTCTCGGGGCGGCAGGTTCCGGTCACGGATCTCGACGTCCTCTACGAGCGCGGGGCGCTTGGGGCGTCAGCGATGGCGCTTGTCTGCCGGATGCGTCGGCGCAACGGACACTGAATCGATTCCCTTATCGGTCTTGTGAGGGATGAGACATGCCGGCTACTCGGCAGGCCGACGAAAGTTTCGTTAACCTGCTGTTATCCCAACACTGGCGAACCGCCCGCAGGCGGGCACTTGGCCGTTGCCAGCTGACGCTAGGAGACTCCATGGCAGCTCCCACGATCGCCGGCCTGGACCAGGCCCCGACCACCCACCAGCGGCTGTTGGGCTGGGTGCGCGAGGTCGCAGAGCTGACCACACCGGAGCGGATCGTCTGGTGTGACGGTTCCGAGCAGGAGTGGCAGCGGCTGACCGAGCAACTGGTCGCGGCCGGAACGCTCGTGCCGCTGCGGCGCAAGCCCAACTCCTATTGGTGCGCCTCGGATCCCGACGATGTGGCGCGGGTGGAGGAGCGGACGTTCATCTGCTCCCTGGAGGAGTCGGACGCGGGTCCCACGAACAACTGGATGCACCCGGCCGAGATGAAGACGATCATGACCGAGCTGTACCGGGGGTGCATGCGCGGCCGGACGATGTACGTCATCCCGTTCTGTATGGGGCCGCTCTCGGCCGAGGAGCCGATGCTCGGCGTCGAGATCACCGACTCCGAGTACGTCGTCGCGTCGATGCGAATCATGACCCGAATGGGTGACGAGGTGCTCGCTAAGTTCGGTGAAGATGCCGCCTTCGTGCCGTGCCTGCACTCGGTCGGGGCGCCGCTCGAGCCCGGCGCGAAGGACGTGCCGTGGCCGTGCAACCAGACCAAGTACATCAGCCAGTTCCCAGAGGAGCGGCTCATCTGGTCGTTCGGCTCGGGTTACGGCGGCAACGCCCTGCTCGGCAAGAAGTGCTACTCACTGCGGATCGCCTCGGTGATCGCCAGGGACGAGGGCTGGCTCGCCGAGCACATGCTGATCCTCAAGCTCATCTCCCCGGAGAACAGGGCCTACTACATGGCCGCGGCGTTTCCTTCCGGGTGCGGCAAGACCAACCTGGCGATGCTGGAGCCGACGATCCCCGGCTGGCGGGTGGAGACGCTGGGCGACGACATCGCGTGGATGCGCTTTGGCGACGACGGCCTGCTGTACGCGGTGAACCCGGAGGCCGGTTTCTTCGGCATCGCGCCGGGCACGAACTGGAAGACCAACCCGAACGCGATGCGCACGATCGACCGGGGCCACTCGCTGTTCACCAACGTCGGGCTGACCGACGACGGCGACGTGTGGTGGGAGGGCATGGAGAACATGCCGCAGCACCTGACGTCGTGGCGCCGCAAGGACTGGACGCCCGCCGACGGCGAGGCCGGTGAGCTTGCCGCGCACCCGAACTCGCGCTACTGCACGCCGATGGCGCAGTGCCCGGTGCTGGCGCCGGAGTGGGACGACCCGAGAGGTGTCCCGATCTCGGCAATCCTGTTCGGCGGCCGGCGGGCGACGACGATTCCCCTGATCACCGAGGCGCGGGACTGGCAGCACGGGGTTTTCATGGGCGCGACGCTGTCGAGCGAGAAGACCGCGGCCGCGGCCGGCGCCGTCGGCCAGGTGCGCCGGGATCCGATGGCGATGCTGCCGTTCATCGGCTACCACGCCGGCGACTACTTCGCGCACTGGATCGACGTGGGCAAGGGCGCGGACGCCCAGAAACTGCCGAAGATCTTCTACGTGAACTGGTTCCGCCGCGGCAAGGACAAGCGGTTCCTGTGGCCGGGGTTCGGCGAGAACGGCCGGGTGCTGAAGTGGATCGTGCAGCGGATCGAGGCGAAGACGACCGCCGAGGAGACCGTGATCGGCCGCGTGCCGTCGGTCGACGACCTCGATCTGTCCGGGCTGAGCGAACAGACCATGCGCGACGTGGCCGCCGCTCTCGAAGTCAACGTCGAGGAGTGGCTGGCCGAGGTGCCGCTCATCGAGGAATGGTTCGACAAGGTCGGCGAAAAGGTGCCGACGCCGATGCGTGACGAACTCGAGGCGTTAAAGGTCAGGTTGCGCACTAATTGACAGCCCGTGATCAAACGGTGACCTCACGAATTGAGGTAGGTCGTGCAGCTGTGGTAGAGGCGGCTGCCCCTTAGCATTTGGCCGATGACCCGCGTATCGCCGCCACGCGCCCCGGTATCACCGGCTCGCCGGCCGGTAATTTCGCGGGCGCGCTGGAACCCGTGGACCCTGCTGCTGCTCGTGCCGCTGGTCGCGTTGCTGACGCCGCTGTACAACCGGATTGAGCCGCGGCTGCTCGGCGTCCCGTTCTTCTACTGGGCGCAGCTGGCCGGGCTGCTGTTCGGCGTGGTGTGCACGCTGATCGTGGTGCGCAAGACCAGGCGCGAGTATGTGGTCACCGACCGGCCCGACCTGCTCGATGTCGACCACCTCGACGAGGGGGCCTGGCGTTGACCGGTGTCAAGGTCGTCGAGCTCGGCGTGTTCTGCGCGCTGTTCGGCGCCGTGACGATCATGGGTTTCGTCGCCTCCCGGTGGCGGCCCGGCCGCACGATGCGTCACCTGGACGAGTGGGGGCTCGGCGGGCGCCGGTTCGGCTCGTGGGTCACGTGGTTCCTGATCGGCGGCGACCTCTACACCGCGTACACCTTCATCGCCGTGCCGGCGCTGGTGTTCGGCGCCGGGGCGATGGGGTTCTTCGCGCTGCCGTACACGATCGTGATGTACCCGCTGGTGCTGCTGCCGCTGGTGCGGCTGTGGTCGGTCTCGCGGGTGCACGGGTTCGTCACGCCGGCCGACTTCGTCCGCGGCCGGTACGGCTCGCCCACGCTGGCGTTGCTGGTGGCCGTGACCGGGATCCTGGCCACGATGCCGTACATCGCCCTGCAGCTGGTCGGGTTGGAGGTGGTGTTCCGGACGATGGGGCTCAACGGCGTCGGGTGGCTGGGCCACGCGCCGCTGTTCGTCGCGTTCGTGATCCTGGCGATCTACACCTACCAGTCGGGGTTGCGGGCGCCCGCGCTGATCGCGTTCGTCAAGGACATCCTGATCTACCTGGTGATCTTCGTCGCCATCCTGTACCTGCCGATCAAGCTGGACGGCTGGCGGTCGATCTTCAGCGCCGCCGGGGCCAAGTTCGCCACCACGCCGACGGCGGTCGACGGGCTGCTGCTCAATGCCAACAACCAGCTGCAGTACGCGACCCTCGCGCTCGGGTCCGCGCTGGCGCTGTTCCTGTACCCGCACTCGGTGACCGGCGTGCTGGCGGCCGGCAACCGCAAGGTGATCAAGCGGAACATGGCCGCGTTGCCGGCCTACTCGGTGCTGCTCGGGCTGGTCGCGCTCATGGGGTTCGCGGCGATCGCGGCCGGTGTCATACCGATCACCAACAACGCCACCGGCCGGCCGGACACCAACACGATCATCCCGGTGCTGTTCGAGATGCAGTTCCCGGACTGGTTCGCGGGTCTGGCGTTCGCGGCGATCGGCATCGGTGCGATGGTGCCGGCGGCGATCATGTCGATCGCGGCGGCGAACCTGTGGACGCGCAACATCTACAAGGAGTACCTGCGGCGCGGCGCGGCCCCGGTCCAGGAGGCCAACCAGGCCAAGTTCGCCTCGCTGGTGGTGAAGTTCGGCGCGGTGGCGTTCATCGTCGGCTTCGACCCGCAGTACGCGATCGACCTGCAGCTGATCGGCGGGGTGATCGTCCTGCAGACCCTGCCCGCGGTCGCGATCGCGCTGTACACCAGGTGGTTCCACATCCGCGGGCTGATCGCCGGCTGGGTGCTCGGCATGGTCGCGGCGTTCTGGATGCTCTACCAGATCCCGAACCCGGTGACCCGGCGCGAGCACTTCGCCGGCGTGGCGTTCCCGGTCCGCGACCTCGGGCTGTTCGGTTGGCGGCCGCTGGCCGGGTCTGAGATGCAGATCTACGTCGGGCTCGTCGCGCTCGCGGTGAACCTCGTGGTCGCGCTGCTGGTCACGCTCGTCGTGCGGGCGATCCGGTTGCCGAACGGCTCGGACACCACCGACCGCGGGGACTACTTCGCCGACTCCCGTTCGGAGGTCGGCGACCCGCAGTTCAGCCAGGTCGCCGCCGTGCGATGAGCGACGCCGCGCCGATCAGGCCGGCCTCGCTCAGCCGAGCCGGCTCGACCTTCAGCCCGGTCACGAAGTCGAGCCTGGCGTGCGTGGCGACCGCCTCGCGAATCGGGTCGAACAGCAGCGGGCCGGCCTTGGACACGCCGCCGCCGACCACCGCCAGGTCGATGTCGCACACCGCGGCGACCGAGGCGATCATCCTGCCGACGGCCGACCCGGAGCGCCGGAACGCCTCCAGCGCGATCGGGTCGCCGGCCTCGGCGTCGGCGGCGAGCTGGTCCGCGCCCGCTTCGACCGCCCCCGGCCAGCCGTTGCGGCGGGCCCACTGGACCATGCGCGGGCCGCTGGCGACCGCCTCGACGCAGCCGCGGCCACCGCACGCGCACGGTGGTCCGTCCGGTTCGACGACGACGTGGCCGACGTGGCCGGCGTTGCCCGCCCGGCCGTGGTAGGGGACGCCGCCGAGGACGAGACCGCCGCCAACCCCGGTGGAGACCACCATGCCGAGCAGGAAGTCGCTGCCGGTACCGGCGCCGCGCCAGTGCTCCCCGAGGGCCACGCACACCGCGTCCCCGGCCAGCAGCACGGGCACGTTCGGCACCGCGGCGCCGACCTTCTCGCAGATCGGGTACTTGCGCCAGGTCCAGATGTTGAGCGGGCTGATCGTGCCGAGGCCGGTGTCGATCGGCCCGGCCGAGGCGATCCCTACCCCACCGACCATGCCACGGGCGACCGTGAGCGCCTCGGCGATCAGGTCGTCGACGACCCGCCAGATCAGCTCCGGCGCGACGCCCTGGCCGCCGGGCTCGTTCGGGTCGGTGTCCGGCGTTGGCCTACGGGCGCTGTGCACGAGGTTGCCCTCGCGGTCGACGAGACCGGCGGCGATCTTCGTGCCGCCGATGTCCAGCGCAAGGATCAGCTCGGCCATGACGTCCTTTCGGCCGCAGTGCTTTCTTACCGGCCCTGAGTCCTGCCTCAGTGCCGGTGCGTGTTGTCCGGCTGGGCCGGGTCACCGGGATGCTCGAATCCGGGACGAAGCCTTACCAGATCATCGCGAGCGGCGTCGAGCCACCGCGCGAACGTCCGGCGCCTGGCGGCACCACCCAGCTCCTTCTCGATCAAGGATCGCACGTGCGGCAGCGGCGTTGCCTGGTGGCCGGCCGAGCCGGTACCGGGGCGGTAGATCCGCCAGCCGGCGGCATCGGGCTGTGGCCGTGCGAACCTGCCGGGGTTGCGGCGGTGGTAGGCGTCGACCTGTGCCTCGGGCACGTCGACATCGCAGGTCAGGTCCGCGAACAGGGCCCTGGCCAGCGGCATCGAGTCCAGCAGCGTGGCCGGCACGCTGCCGATCTCGACCCGCGCCGTGGGGTCGGGGAGCACGTCGAGCGGACCGGGCGCGCAAGCGTCGGTGAGGCCGCGCCGGCCGGCCTCGATTGCCACCAGCCGCTCGGCGACGATCAGCTGGGTGATCCAGCGGCGCAGCTGCCGGCCCTCGCTCGTGCCGCGGGCCGGCAGCGCCGCCGCTCCCGGCGATCCGCGCAGCGCGGCCTCCCGGCGGTCGACCTCGGAGACCAGGACTGGCTCGCCGGCCACCTCGGCCGCTACCTGTTCGGTCACCGGGTGACCCGCAGCGGCACCGCCGGCGAGTAGAGCAGCTGGCCGGCGGCCGCGACCCGGACCAGCGCCCACCACTGCCCCGGCTGCGCCCACCGCGGCGGCTCGAGGTCGAAGCCCAGCTCGACGCTGCCGCGACCGGCAAGCATCGCCGCCACGGCGGCCGGGCCCGCCCATTCCCAGGTGTCCCACGGGCTCACCAGATGAGCCTCGACCGCGAGGTCGCCGAACGCATCCGTGGCGACCGTGACCGACAGCCGGCCGCGTTCGCCGGCGCGCAGCGTCAACGGATCCGGTTCGCGCACGAACCGCAGCAGCTCACCGGTGGGCTCGCCCGGCACGGTGAGCACGCACACATCCTCGACGACCTGCCGCCAGGACGCGGGCAGCTCGTCGCCGGACAGTCGCAGCTGCGCCCGAACCGGATAGTGCCCGGGCGCCGTCCCGGCCGGGGCCCGCACGATCAGCTCGGTCTCCGCGTGACCACCGGCCGGCACCGTTACCGGCAGCTCGGCCGGGGTGACCGTCCACCCGTCCGGGGCGAGCAGCCGGACGGTTCCACCGAGGTCCCCGTCGGTGCGGTCGGAGGCCACGGTCATCCGCAGCATGAGCGGCGAAGCGAGGTCGGCCGGCTCGACCGTGCGGCGGTGCGGGTGCAGGTGCGGCGCGGCCGGCAGCCCGCCGAGCGGCGCCGGGCCGCGGTTGTGCAGCCAGTACCTGGCGTAGAGCGGCTGGGCCGCCTCGGCCTCGGGGGCGAGGAGGGCGCCCCGCCCGTGGGCGGCGCCGGGCAGCCGCGGCGTGGCCAGGACGGTGGCGATGCCGAAGCCGCGCAGCGGCACCCGGACCGCGCCCTCGGGCGATTCGGTGAGCCGGCCGGTCGGCCGTTCGAGCAGGTCGGCCGCCTCGGGCGCGGTCAGGGCACCGAGCGGGCTGCTGACGGTGGCGTCGGCGTCGCGCCCCTCCAGCTCGACCAGCCGGATCGCCACCGCGGCGCGCGGGTCGGCCGGCGCCGCGCTGCCCCGCACGAGCGGGTTGCCGGCGGCCTTGACGGCCGCGACGGCCACGGAGGCGGGCTCCACCCGCAGCAGCGAACCGTGGCCGGGCAGCTCGCCCCCGTGGGCGTCGGCCGGCACGGCGACGAGCGGGTTGGAGAACCCGGCGCTGGCGGCGACGACGCCGGCGCCTCGCCAGTCGCCGTCCCCGAAGCACAGCGCGTACTCGAAGCGGTGCGTCCAGTGC
>DASSUA010000334.1:0-2534 GCA_035707525.1 Pseudonocardiaceae bacterium | reverse complement strand
GAGAAGGTGGTCAGGGCGCCGCACAGCCCGACGCCGACGCCGGTCAGCACCCAACCCGGCCAGGCGCCGGCGTGCACAGCCGCGGCCACCACCCCGAGCATGAGCGAGCCTGCGACGTTGACCGCGAGCGTCCCCCACGGCAGCAGGCCGTCGTGGCGGGCCTGCACCCAGCGGTCGGTCAGGTAGCGCAGCGGTGCGCCGGCGGCCGCGCCGATCGCGATCAGCAGCACGGTCACCGGTCGCTCCGGCCGGTGTAGCGGACGACCTCGACGTCATCGACGATCACGAGACCCTCGGCGATGAGCTCGTCGAGCTGTGGCAGGAACGCGCGCACGCGCTCGGCGTCGTCGACGATCAGGACGGCGACCGGCAGGTCCTCCGGCAGTGAGAGCAGCCGGGTGGTGTGGATCAGCGCCGACGCGCCGTACCCCTCGATGCCGCGGAACACCGACGCGCCGGCGAGGCCGGCGGCCCGCGCACGAGCGACGATCTCGTGATAGAGCGGCCGGTGCTGCCAGTGGTCGTCCTCGCCGACGATCACGGTGAGCCGCAGGGCCGATCCCGACACCCGCATCAGACCCGCATCCTCGCGATGATGGACGCCCTCGTCAGGGCGGTCCCGATCGAAACGGCCACCAGCGCCGAGACCACGGTCCCGCCGACGTAGACAACGGCGACGACGAAGCGGCCGGCGGCCAGCAGTTGCTGCGCGTCGATCGCGTAGCCGGAGAACGTGGTGAAGCCGCCGAGCACGCCGGTGCCCAGGAACGGCCGCAGCAGCCGCCCGGCCCACACCTGGTTCATGAGCCCGGTCAGCACGCCGATCAGCAGGCAGCCGACTACGTTCACGGCGAAGGTGACCAGCGGCGACGCGCCGAGCACGACGGTGGCGGCGTGCCTGGCGAGCGTGCCAGCGACGCCCCCGGCGGCCACCACGCCGAGCACGTCGAGCCGGGGCCGCATGCCGCCGATGATCTCAGCTTGCAACTGTGGCCAAGCCCACGCCACAGTTGCAAGCATTGTGCTTGCAACTGCTAGCACCTCGGCGTAGCGTGGAGATCGTAAGGACTGGGAAGGGTGAGCTGGCGATGAAGCGGGTGGACGATGTGAACCAGACGGTTCACGAGCTCGGTCGCGGTATCGGCGAGTACATCCGAGCCCAGCGGACCAAGGCGAGGATCTCGCTTCGCGAGCTCGCCAAGCAGGCCGGGGTGTCCAATCCCTACCTGAGCCAGATAGAACGTGGCCTTCGCAAGCCGAGCGCTGAGATTCTGCAGCAGATCGCGAAGGGACTGCGGATCTCGGCCGAGGCGCTGTATGTGCAGGCCGGAATTCTCGAGCATCGCCAAGCCAGCGACGTTGCTGGCGCTGTGCTGGCCGATCCGAGCCTCTCGGAGCGGCAGAAGCAGGTGCTGCTCGACATCTATGAGTCGTTCCGCCGGGAGGACGCGCCAGTGGCGCCGGAGCAGCCGGTCGGGGACGGCCGACGCACCATCGAGGAGTGATCGAAATGCCAGTCAACATGCCGACCGCACACGACGTGCGCAAGGCGCGCAAGCAGGCCACCACGGCCGTGGCCGGTGCGCTCGAGCAGGCCCGGACCCCGCTGTACGCCGCTCTCGGCGCCGGCAGCGTGGCTTCCGAGAAGGTCGTCTCGTACGCCCGCAAGGCCCGCGGCGAGGCCTACGGCCAGGCGGACACCGCCCAGGCGCGCGTCCACGACCTGCAGGTCAAGCTGACCGAGCTGCAGGCGAGGTTGAACCATCTGCCGGCGCAGCTGCGCACCAGGCTGGCGGAGCTGACCGACGAGCTGTCCGCGCTGCGCGGCAGGCTGGATGCCGCGGAGCTTCGCGAGCTGCGCGACGCCTACCGGCGTACGACGCGGGAGCTGTACGACCGGCTCGCCGTCCGCGGCGAGCGCGTCTACGGCGAGCTGTCCACCAGGCCGCAGGTTCGGCGCACCGTCGACCGCGTCGAGCACGCCGCCGACAACGCCGAGCTGCGGGTGGAGAAGTTCGTCGAGGAGGCCAGGGTCGTCGCCGAGGACCTGCTCAGCCGCGTGTCCGGGCGGACCCGCTCGGTGGGGGAGAAGGCCGCTCACCGGACCGAGGCCGCGGCCACCGAGGTCGCCGAGGCCGTGATCGAGGCGGGCGACGAGGTCGCCAGCAGCACGCGCAGCGTGACCCGCAAGGCCGCCTACCGCACCCAGCCGGCCAAGCCGGCCGACTCGGCGAAGCCTGCCAGGGCCGCCGCCAGGGCGACCCGGACCAGCAAGCCGGCCACCCGCCGGACCGGCACCGGCAGCACCAGCAAGGCCTGACCGACCCCAAGCGCCGGATACAGCCGGACGCAACCGGATGTTGCGCGAGCCCCCCGGACCTGCCAGGAGCAAGGTCCGGGGGGCTCGCACATCATCTGGCGCGCGCCGTACCCTTGAGCGGTGAACCTGCTGGCGGACTTGGACGGACTGGTCCTGTCGGTGATCTCGTACGCCGCGATTCCAGTGGGTCTCTACGCCTTCGTCCATGTGCTGC
>DASSUA010000333.1:0-2553 GCA_035707525.1 Pseudonocardiaceae bacterium | reverse complement strand
ACGGAGGGCGGGGCTCACCCGGTTGCGTGGAAACCCTTGCGCCGTTCTTCCGGCGCTATAGCCGCCGGTCAGCCGCCGGTCTGGTCCCTGGTCTGGTCCCCGGTCCGGTCTCCGTCCCGGCGGCGGGGTCGCAGCCCCCGGCCGCGCCCGCGTACGGCCGCCGAGGCCCGTACGGCGGCGCCGGCGACCTGACGGCGAAACGGCGGCCGGCGCCGGCGGGCCCGCCGCATCGCCCGCCGCTGCCGGCCCGGCATGTCCCACGTCTCCGGGTGCTCGCTGAGCCAGCGGTAGCGCCAGATCGCGTACGGCAGGTGCGCCAGGTAGGCCACCATCGCGATCAGCAGGGCCACCAGCGGGTAGCTGACCACCACAATCGCCGTCAGCATGATCATCAGCAGCAGCGACATGATCCACTGTTGGGGCACCCGGACGCGCTTGAACGACAGCGTGGGCACCCGGCTGATCATCAGGAACGCGACCAGCACCGTCCACGCCCCGATGACCAGCGGCGAGGACCACCAGCCCGCGCCGAACTGCAGCCACACCACGAGCGGCCCCAGGACCAGCAGGGCGCCGGCCGGCGACGGTACCCCGACGAAGAACTCAGCGGAGAACATCGGCCGCGTCGGGTCGTCGAGCAGGGTGTTGAACCGGGCGAGCCGCAACACCACGCACACCACGTACACCAGCGCGACCGTCCAGCCCGCCCGGTAGTCGTCGAGCCCCCACGCGAACAGCACCAGCGCCGGGGCCACGCCGAAGGAGACCGCGTCGGCGAGCGAGTCCAGCTCCGCGCCGGTCCGGCTGGCCGCGTCCAGCCGCCTGGCTATCCGCCCGTCCGCCGCGTCCAGCGCCGCCGCCGCCACGATCGCGGCCACGGCCAGCGCGTGCCGGCCGGCGAGCGCGTACTGGACCGCCGAGAGCCCCGAGCACAACGCGAGCACGGTGATCGCGTTCGGCAGCAGCCGCACCCCCGGCTTCGGCGGTCGCACAGCGTCAGTCCGCCCAGTCCCGGCCCGGCAGCGTGCCGAGAACCGTCTCGCCGCCGACCGTCCGCTGACCGGGCGACACCAGCACCGCGCTGCCGGCCGGCAGGTACACGTCCACCCGGGAGCCGAACCGGATCAGGCCGTAGGTCTGACCGGCCTCGACCGGGTCACCGGCCTGCACCTGGCAGACGATGCGCCTGGCGACCAGGCCCGCGATCTGCACGACCGCCACCTCGTGGCCGTCCGCGGTGCGCAGCAGCATCGAGTTGCGCTCGTTGTCCTCGCTCGCCTTGTCCAGGTCCGCGGTCAGGAACGTGCCCGGCCGGTACGCCACCGCCTCGACCGTGCCGCCCACCGGGCAGCGCTGCACGTGCACGTCGAAGATCGACAGGAACACGCTCACCCGTGGCCGGGGGGTCTCGTCGAGGCCGAGCTCGGCCGGTGGCGCCACCTCGTCGACCAGGCTCACCAGGCCGTCCGCGGCGGCCACCACGAGCCCCGCTCTGGCCGGCGGCACCCGCACCGGCTCCCGGAAGAACGCCGCGCACGCCGCGGCCGCCAGCGCGCCGAGCGGTCCGGCCGGTCGCCAGATCCGGCGCCCGACCAGCGCCGCGGCCAGCAGGCCGAGCACGAATGGCCGCCCGGCCGGATGCATCGGAGGAACTGTGCTCCTGGCCAGCTGGGCCAGGTGTTTCGGGTCGATCGCCACAGGTCGCAACCCTAGCGAGCCCGCTGGCCGCGCCGCCGCGCTCCTCTCGCGCGGGCGCCCCGCGCGAGAGGGCTTCGGTCCTAGTCGAGGAGCAGGGCGTCCACGGTGGCGCCGGCGGGCAGCTTGGCGACCTCCTCGGGGATCTCTACCAGGCAGTTCGCCGCGGCCAGGGCGACGAGCAGGTGTGACCCGGGGCCGCCCACGAGCGACACGGCGCCGTCGGCGTAGACGGCGCGGCGGTACTGGCGGCGGTCGGCCGGCGAGGACAGGGCGCCGGCCAGCTCGGCGGTCACCCGCGGGCGCGAGGTGACGGCGTGCCCGCCGGCCGCGAGCAGGGCGGGCCGCACGAAGATCTCGAAGGACACGAGGGCGCTGACCGGGTTGCCGGGCAGTGCGATCACCGGGGTTCCGTCCAGGCGGCCCGCGCCCTGCGGCTTGCCCGGCTGCATGGCGACCTTGACGAACTCGACGCCGCGCTCGGCGAGCGCGTCCTTGACGACCTCGTAGGCTCCGGCGCTCACGCCGCCCGAGGTGAGCACCAGGTCCACCGTTTCGAGCCTGGGCCGCAGGGCCGCCAGGAACGCGGCGACGTCGTCGGCGACGAACCTGACCAGTTCGGCGGTGCCGCCGGCGGTGCGGACGGCGGCGGCGAGCATCGGGCCATTCGACTCGTAGATCTGGCCGTGCTCCAGTGGCGAGCCGGGCTCGACGAGCTCCGAGCCGGTCGAAAGGACGAGCACCCGCGGCGGTCGATGCACGTCGAGGGTCGCGCAGCCGACGGCGGCGGCCGCGCCGAGCTGGGCTGCGCCGAGCCGTTGGCCCCTGGTGAGCACGATGTCGCCGACCTGGACGTCC
>DASSUA010000332.1:0-3596 GCA_035707525.1 Pseudonocardiaceae bacterium | reverse complement strand
CGAGCGCCTCGAGGAGCTCAAGGGCCGCCGCAGCCGGTCCGCCTGAGCGGGCCCATGACCCGACGAGGCCGCCGGACCCAACCGTCCGGCGGCCTCGTCGCAGGTCCGCAGGTCAGCGGCGGCGAGCGGCGTGGCGCACCTGGTTGAACCGGTGCCGAAGACCCCACTGGGTGACGCGAAGCAGCGCCTCCCGCACGATCGAGCCGCTCATCTTGGAGGCGCCCAGCTCGCGCTCGGTGAACGTGATCGGCACTTCGGTCACCCGGAACCCGGCCTGCGCGGTTCGCCACGCCAGGTCGACCTGGAAGCAGTAGCCCTGCGACGAGACCTCGTTGAAGGCGATCTTCTCCAGCACCCGGCGCCGGTAGGCGCGATAGCCCGCGGTGATGTCGTTGATCCCGACGCCGAGGGCGAGCCGGCAGTAGAAGTTGCCGCCGCGGGAGAGCAGCTCCCGGCGCCTGGGCCAGTTGACGACCCTTCCGCCCGGCACGTAACGCGAGCCGATCACCAGGTCCGCACCCGGCTCGCCGGGCAGGGCGGCGAGCATGGTTGGCAGCACCTCCGGCGGGTGCGAGCCGTCGGCGTCCATCTCGACGACCACGGCGTAGTCGCGGGCGAGCGCCCATTCGAAGCCGGCGATGTAGGCGGCACCCAGCCCGTTCTTCGCCGTGCGGTGCAGCACGTGGACGTTGCCGTCGGCGGCGGCCAGGTCGTCGGCGAGTTGGCCGGTGCCGTCGGGGCTGCCGTCGTCGACGACCAGCACGTGCGCGTCGGGCACGGCGGCGCGCAGCCGCTCGACGATCAGCGGCAGGGACTCCCGCTCGTTGTAGGTAGGAATCACCACCAGCACCGAGCCGAGCTCGCCGTGCTCCATCCGCATTCCTCCAGTCAGGGCCGTTTGCCGGCCGCCGCCCGCCGCCGCTGCAGGACGACCAGGAGCACGCAGGAGACCCCGACGGTCACCAGCAGCCACTCGACGGCGGCGCCGATACGGGTTGCCAGCGTAGTCGTCGTTCGTAACGGCACGTTGGCGACCAACGCGTCCGCGGTGAACAGGCCGGTCCGGTGGGTGACCGTGCCGTCCGGCGCGACGATCGCGCTGACCCCGCTGGTGGCCGCGACCAGCACGGCCCTGGAGTGCTCGACCGCGCGTACGCGGGACATCGCCAGCTGCTGGTAGGTCATCTCCGTGTAGCCGAAGGTGGCGTTGTTGGTCGGGACGACCAGCACCGTGCCGCCCTCGCGGACGGCGTCGGCGACGACGTCGTCGAAGGCCACCTCGTAGCAGGTGGCGACCGCGACCCTGGTGCCGGCGACGTCGAGCACGCCGACGCGGTCGCCGCTGACCATGTCGCGGCGCACCCGGTCGACGTCCCTGCTGACCAGCCGCGCGAGCGGGCGCAGCGGGATGTACTCGCCAAAGGGCTGGACGCGCCGCTTGACGTACTTGCCGGTCGAGCCGGCGCCCGGTTCCCAGCGCAGGACGGCGTTCTCGATGGTCTGCTCGTCGGGCCGCAGCACGGCGCCGAGCAGGATCGGCACCCCGACCTCGCTGGCCGCGCCGTCGATCACGGCGCCGGCGTCGGCGTTGCGCAACGGGTCGATGTCCGAGGCGTTCTCGGGCCAGACGACCAGGTCCGGCCTTGGTTGCCGGCCGGCCGCGACGTCGGCGGCGAGCTGCCCGGTGCGGGCGGCGTGGTTGTCCAGAACGGCGCGCCGCTGTGCGTTGAAGTCGAGGCCGGCCTGCGGCACGTTGCCCTGCACGACGGCGGCGGTGAGGGTGCCGGTGCCGTCGGTTCCGCCGGCCAGCAGGGGCGAGGCGGCCAGCCCGGCCAGCACGGGAAGCATGGCAGACAGCGCGGGGGCGAGCAGCCGGATGCCGACCGCCCGGTCGGTGACCAGGCGCCGGACCAGCTCGGCCAGCCCAAGGCCGCCGGCGACCACGGCGAAGCTCAGCAGCGCCGAGCCGCCGAGCGCGGCCAGCGGCAGCAGCGGCCCGTCGGGCTGCCCGAAGGCGACCTTGCCCCACGGAAAGCCGCCGAAGGGAACCCTCGAGCGGGCCGCCTCGGCGGCGACCCAGATGGCCGCGCCGAGCAGCGGGGCCCCGGGTGTCCTGGAGGTCAGCGCCAGTCCGGCCCCGGCGGCGGCGGCGAACAGCGCCTCGAACGCGGCCAACGCCAGCCACGGCGCCGGCCCGACGAAAGTGCCGGTCCAGACCAGCAGCGGCAGCAGCTGGCCCAGGCCGAACAGCAGGCCGAGTCCGAACCCGGCGCGGGCGCGCCGGCCCCAGAGCGCGGCGCCGAACAGCGCGAAGCCCAGCGGCGCCAGCCACCACAGTGGGCGTGGGGGAAACGACGCGTACAGCAGTAAGCCACCGGCCGCCGAGGCAGCCGCGCGAGCCAGGGCGGCGCGAGACGCCGCCGCGCGAGCTACGGCGGCGCGAACGGCCGCCGGGACCCGCTCGGTCCGCGGCGCCGCGGTGGAAGCGGCCATGACCCGCAGCGTAGAACGGCGACGCTGCGGGTCAGGTCGGGGTGATCGGGGTCCGGGGCGGCTCGCCGCCCCGGACCGGTTGGTTCGAGGTCAGGCGTTGATCTGCTTGGGAGTGCTGCCCTCGTGGACGCTGATGGAGATCTTGCGCGGCTTGGCCTGCTCGGCGACCGGGATGCGAAGCGTCAGCACGCCCGCGTCGTAGTCGGCCTTGATGTGATCGAGGTCGAGCGCGTCACCGAGGAACAGCTGCCGCGAGAACACGCCCAGCGGCCGCTCACTGACCTGCATCTCGATGTTCTCACCGGTGGCCAGCGGCCGCCGTTCGGCCTTGACGGTCAGCACGTTGCGTTCCACGTCGAGCTCGATCGCGTCGGTCGAGATGCCGGGCAGGTCGAAGGCGACGACGAACTCGTCACCGGACCGGTAGGCGTCCATCGGCATGACTGTGGGCTTCGACCAGGTTCCGGGCAGGTTTCCGAACACCTGCTGGGTGAGCCGGTCCAGCTCGCGGAACGGGTCGGTGCGCATCAACATCGGGACCCCCTTCCAGTTCGATCAATCCTGTCGACGCGCTTGCGGACGCAACTCTACTACGTCATCGTTCCGTTGACAAGCCCGATCGTCATCGACACAATGACAACATGTTCGACCCCGAGGAGTCGCTGCGGCGCATCAACGAGGCGGTCGGCCGCGCCGACGTCACGCCAGCCGACCTGCTCACGGCGCTGGCCGAGCTGCACCGGCTGCGGGATCTGCTCACCGCGTTCGAACCCGAGCTCATCGGTGCCGCCCGCGATCACGGGGTGAGCTGGGCCGCGCTAGCCGAGGTGCTCGGCGTGGCCAGCCGGCAGGCCGCGGAGCGCCGCTACCTGCGCCTTCGTCCCGCCGAGCCGGCGCAGCCGTCCGCGAGCCGTGCAACCGGGCAGCCAGCCAGCACGGGCGACGAGCGCGTGCGGGCCGTCCGGGACCGGCGGGCCGCCGACCGGGCCGTCAGCGAGTGGGCCAGGCGGAACTCGGCAATGCTGCGCCAGCTCGCGGGCAACGTCAGCTCGCTGGACGACCTGGCCACCCCGGCCCGCCGGCACGCGGACCTCGTGCAGCAG
>DASSUA010000331.1:0-17145 GCA_035707525.1 Pseudonocardiaceae bacterium | reverse complement strand
ATTCGCCGGTCGGCTAAGATGTCGACCCCAAGTATCGCTAATTCTCGCGCATATGCGACGGCGTAATCAATCCGAGTAAGATAAGGTGGCGACGTTAAGACGAGGCCAACTGATCCGTCTCTGATGGGAAGCTTCTTTGATGATGCGGTGATCAAGGCGGTCGGCAGGCTAGATGACATACTACCGGCAAGCAGTCTTGACCGGAGAGTCTCGTATTCAGTCCGAACGCGCCGGTCAATGTCATTAACCTCAAGATCGACTGGCGGGCGGTCCGTTTTTACCCGCCTCACCCAAGTCGGGTTGCTGCTTTGGAAGTTGAAAGTTAAGCCACGCACAACTCGAAATAGTGATACTAATCCCAGTGCAGATGTAGGTGCGGGGTAGGTGGAAAGAGTGTTGGCCCAGTTGCGGATCCTGGCAGCAGCTTTAGGACTGAACCAGGCATGTAGCGGTTCATGCGGACAATGCGGCACTTCTACTTCTAGCATAGGCAACGGTGTTGGCCTTCCCATCGCCATCAAACGTATACTAGCGACAACGTTGGCGACGGGGTTGAGGTCAACGCCGATTGAGCGGTAGCTGCCTAGGCTGGCAGCCAGAGTAGTAGTGCCACTTCCGTTCCAGGGGTCCAGGATCGTATCGCCGGGCGAGGCGTTTTCTTGAAGAACCTTGTATGCCCACTCAAACGAGAATCCAGCATAATAAGGAAAGATGTCAGACAACCCGGCAGTCTCCGTGGGCGGCCGTTTAGGCGATATCCTTCGGCGAGCAGGCGGCAGGATTCTGGATGCTGCAAAGAGAGCGGTTTGATGATCTTCACCCTCATTGCCTAGACTAATCACCTTAGTTCCGCCCTCGCCGCCGGTCTCGAAAGCTCCCCGAGCCTTGCGGTGCGACGTCGTGTTGACCTCAAGTGGCTCGGGCGTCGTCACCGGATCATCTTGGCGTACGCCAGCTAAGATCCCTCGGCCGGCTCACCGCTGGGACCGTCAACAGTCCCCGACGCTCCGCCAGTGGGAGCGGAGCGGCTTCCGGAGGCTGGCCCTAGTCCGTTGCCCAGCGTACGGCTGGTGATCGCCAGCCGCTCGGCGGGATGGTCAAACCGCTCGTAGACCGTTCGTCGCGAGATCGCGCTGTCTGCCGTCGGCAGGTTTAGGACGCCCCGACGGGGGCCATACCGTCCGCCATACGTAACGCGAAACGTAAGCCACGTCACTCGGAGTACAGCAGTGGAGGTGCCGTGAGCACGATCGAAGAGTCCTCCCTCGATCAGCATCCACCCGGTCGCGACTGGTCCGAGGTCCAGTCCAGCGCCGAGTTCGTCGAACTGCGCAGACGACTACGCCGCTTCGTGTTCCCGATGACGGCGGCCTTCCTGGCCTGGTACCTGCTCTACGTCCTGCTTGCGACGTACGCGCGAGGGTTCATGAGCCAGAAGCTGTTCGGCAACATCAATATCGGGCTGGTGCTCGGGCTGTTGCAGTTCGTGTCCACGTTCCTGATCACCTGGTTGTACGTGCGGTACGCGAACCGGCGGCTTGATCCGCTGGCCGAGCAGCTCCGCGCCGACCTCGAGGAAGGTGCTCGGCGATGACGACGCTTGCCCAGGCCCAGGCGGTCGGTGAGCCGCTGGTCAACCTGCTGATCTTCCTGGCGTTCGTGGCCGTGACGCTCGTCGTGGTGTTCCGGGCGAGCAGGTCCAACCGGACCGCGGCCGACTACTACGCCGCCGGCCGGGCCTTTACCGGCCCGCAGAACGGCATCGCGATCTCCGGCGACTACCTGTCGGCTGCCTCGTTCCTCGGCATCGCCGGGGCGATCGCGATCAGCGGCTACGACGGGTTCCTGTACTCGATCGGCTTCCTGGTGGCGTGGCTGGTCGCGCTGCTGCTGGTCGCGGAGATGCTGCGCAACACCGGCCGGTTCACGATGGCCGACGTCCTGTCGTTCCGGATGCGCCAGCGGCCGGTGCGCACCGCGGCGGCGCTCTCGACGCTGGCGGTGTCGTTCTTCTACCTGCTGGCCCAGATGGCCGGCGCGGGTGGCCTGGTCGCGCTGCTGCTCAACGTGCAGAGCAAGTCCGGGCAGGCGCTGGTGATCGCGGGCGTGGGCGCCCTGATGATCTTCTACGTGCTGGTCGGCGGGATGAAGGGCACGACCTGGGTGCAGATCATCAAGGCGGTCCTGCTGATCAGCGGTGCCCTGGTCATCGCCGTGTGGTTGTTCGGCCTGTACAAGGCCAACTTCTCGGCGCTGCTCGGGGAGGCGGCGGCCGACTCCGGTAAGGGCGATGCAGTGCTCAACCCGGGCCTGCTCTACGGCAAGGACGCCCTCGGCAAGATCGACTTCATCTCGCTGTCGCTGGCGCTCGTGCTCGGCACGGCCGGCCTGCCGCACATCCTGATGCGCTTCTACACGGTGCCGACGGCCAAGGAGGCCCGCCGGTCGGTGGTCTGGGCGATCTGGCTGATCGGCGGCTTCTACCTGCTGACGCTGGCGCTCGGCTACGGCGCCGCGGCGCTCGTCGGCCCGGAACGGATCACTGCCGCACCGGGGAAGCAGAACTCGGCGGCGCCACTGCTGGCGTACGAGCTCGGCGGCGTCCTGCTGCTCGGGTTCATCTCCGCGGTGGCCTTCGCCACGATCCTGGCCGTGGTGGCCGGGCTGGTGATCACCGCGTCGGCGTCGTTCGCGCACGACTTCTACGCCAACGTGATGAAACGCGGCACCGTCAAGGCCGACGACGAGGTGCGGGTCGCCCGGATCACCGCCCTGGTGATCGGTCTGCTGTCGATCGGCGGCGGGATCATCGCCAACGGTCAGAACATCGCGTTCCTGGTGGCGCTGGCGTTCGCGGTCGCGGCGAGTGCGAACCTGCCGACGATCCTGTATTCGCTGTTCTGGCGCCGGTTCAACACGACCGGCGCGCTGTGGAGCATCTACGGCGGCCTGATCACCTGTGTGGTGCTGATCATCTTCTCACCCGCGGTGTCCGGCTCCCCGACGTCGATGTTCCAGAACACCGATTTCTCCTACTTCCCGCTGTCCAATCCCGGCCTGATCTCGATCCCGGTGTCGTTCCTGCTCGGCTACCTCGGCTCGGTGGCCGGCCGGGACCGCGCCGACGAGGCCCGCTACGCGGAGATGGAGGTGCGGGCGCTGACCGGCGTGGGTGCCGAGAAGGCGACCGTGCACTAACGGGTCACTGACCTCCGGCGACCTCCGCCACTTGGGGAGCTTCGGTACCGGATTCGGTACTGAAGCTCCCCAAGTGCTGGGTGAACATCGACTTGACGCAGCGGTGGGCGTCGGAGAGCGGCCTGGAGTAGACGGCCGGTGAGGGCACCAGATGGTTGTAGAACGTGGTGCCCTCGCACAGCGGCCCCAGCACCCAGACCCGCGGCTCGCTGCGGCCCTGGGCGTCGATCGGGTGCTGGTCGGGGTCCAGGTCGATCGAGTAGACCAGCCGGCTGCCCGGCCGGTGCCTGCGCACGAGGCCCTGCCGGAACAGGCTCGTGACGAGCGGGCTGGCCGACGTGTCGACCGCCGGCGACCGCACGTGCGCGCTGCACAGCCAGTCGACCCGCTCCTCGTGCGGCGCGCGGAGCCGGGTCGACCGGATCGTCCAGTGCTCGCCTTGCCACTCGATCGCCGGTGCCGGGCCGAACGGCGCGCGCAGCACGCCGGCCGACATCAGCATCAGCAGTTCGGTGTAGCGCTCCTTCTGCGGCCCCACCACGGCCCGGTTCATGATCGGCACGACGTGCCGCATGAAGTGGTCGAGCGACGCGTCGGTGAGCCCGCCGAAGTCGACCGCGTAGCGCACGACGTCGCGAAGCTCGCGCAGGATGTCGATCGCGGACTTGACCGGGCTGCCGGCGAGGCCGAGCCGCGCCTGCGCGAGATCGTCGGTGACGAACTGGCGCAGCCAGGACTCGTAGCCGGCGGAGCTGTCGAGCGCCATGCTGGCCGAGCCGTCGAGCGCCGCCGCCGGGTCGTAGCCGCCGTGCCGGGCGTCCAGCTCGTCGAGCAGCCTGCCGACCGCGGCCAGCCGGTCGCCGGGCGCGCCGTCCCACACCGCGGCCAGCTCGCGGACCAGGGCGTGCTCGGCAGCGGGACCGTCGGCGAGCGCGACCGTGGTGCGGTGGAAGGAGATCCGCATCTCGGTCAGCACCAGCGGCATGACGTCGGCCTCGAAGTCCAGCTGCCGCCGGTTCGCCCCGCGCAGGGAGTCCAGGCTGCGGGTGCTGAACACGACCGGCACGTAGGGTCCGCCCGGCCGGTTGAGGGCGGGCCGGGCCAGGTGCGGCAGGCCCGAGCGCGAGTACAGCAGCAGGACCGGCTCGTCGCCGCTGGGTTCGTAGCCGCCGGCGGTGAACCGGCCGCCGCGGCCGACGGTCAGTGCGGCCATGACGTCCATTGCCGACAGCCCGAACCCACCGAGCGCAACCGCCTGGCCGGGGGCTATCCGGTCCAGCTCGGCCGGCACCCGCCAGGCCTCCGGGAGCAGCCGCGGGTGGCCCGGCACCGCCTCGTTGGCGGTGTAGCCGGTGGTCAGGAACGCGAACCCGGTCCGGACGGCGGAGCCGTCGGCGAGGTCGACGGTGAACCCGCCGTCCGCCTCGCGCCGCACGTCGACGGCGGTCGTGCGGCGCAGGTTCACCCGCACGTGCTCGGGGGCGCCGCGCAGCACCTGCGCCAGGAACCAGCCCAGGTACTCGCCGAGGATGCGCCGGGGCAGGTAGTCGTCCGGGCTGACCGGCCGGCCCTGCCCGCCGAGGGTGTGACCGTCCGGCGCCAGCCGCAGCCCGAGCCCGGTCACCCACTCGAACAGGCTCGGCCCCGCGTCACCGGTGTCCTCGCCGACCGAGAGCGTGTCGGGGAACATCGAGACGTGCGAGCAGATCGTGTTCAGCAGCAGGTAGTCCGGCTGGTCGGTGGCGTGCAACCCGGCGCCGCCGCACGTCGGGTCGATGACCTCGACCCGGACGGGACCGCCCTGCGCACCCTCCCGGCGGGCGAGCGTGACGATCCGCTCGAGCACGCTGAGCCCGCGCGACCCCAGGCCGATGACGGCCACCGACAGCTCCGCAGCCAACGCCACCCCTCCGTCCGGATCAGTCGGCCAGCCTGATGCGCACCCTGCGGTTCTGCCGGCCCTTGTTTTCGACCTTGTAGACCTGCACCTTGCCGACCTGCGCGGTCGAGCCCACGTGCGTGCCGCCGTCGGCCTGCACGTCCAGGCCCTCGATGTCGACGATGCGCATGACCGGCGTGTCCGGCGGGTTCACCGCCTGCGTTCGGACGATGTCCGGGATCGCCAGCGCCTCCTCCTTGGGCAGGAACCGCGCGACGATCTTGCGGTCGGCCTGGATCTCGGCGTTGACGGCGTCCTCGAGGGACTGCTTGAAGTCGGGTGGGATGTTCGGGAGGTTGAAGTCCATCCTGGCCTCGCCGGGCTCCATGTTCCCGCCGGTGACGAGGGCCCCGTAGTCCCGGAACACCGTCCCGCACAGCACGTGCAGCCCGGAGTGGGTGCGCATGAGCGTGGTGCGCCGCTCGTCGTCGAGGGCGCCGCGCACCGTGGTCCCCGGCGGCGGCACCGGGTCGCCGGGTGCGGGCAGCAGGAACAGGTCGTCGCCCTTGCGGGTGCCGACGATCCTGGTCACCACGCTCTGCCAGAGCAGCACGCCGTGGTCCGGCGGCTGGCCGCCTCCGCCCGGGTAGAACGCCGAGCGATCCAGCACGATCCCGGCCTCCGGGTCCACCGGATCCGACCACAGGACCGTGCACTCCCATTCCCGAAGCGACGGGTCGACCCAGTCCAGCCGCTGCGTCCGCCCGTGTTGCTCGTTGATCTGCTCAAGACTCACGACTGCCGACCTTCCGTTCCTACTTCCGGGGCGCGAGGCACCCTACTCGCGCGCCTACCAGGAACGGTCCCACCAGCCGGAACAGGAGTCTTCATCGCCGCTCACGCCGTCACCTTCGCGGCCGGTAACGCCGGCTCGGTCTCGATCACGCAGGTGATGCGCAGGCCGAGCGCGTCGATCGCGTTGCCGGCGCGCTCCACCGCGGCCCCGGTGTCCGGGCGGCGCGGATCGAAGATCACTCCGGCGACCGTGCCGCTGTGCGAGATCTGCACGCCGCAGCCGCCGTGCTCGGTGCTCACCCCGATCAATGCCTCCAGGCACGCCTTCGGCAGGAACTGCTGGTTGATCCGCGCGCTGGTGGTCGCAACCCGCCCGAGCAGCGCGACGTCCTGGGTGGCGACCGCCCGCCGCAGGGTCGCCCGCAGCACCTGGAACGTGCCCGCCTCCAGGCCGTTGTAGAGAGCCTGCGGGTGCTTGAGCGTGTCGACGCCCGAGCCGCCGGGGTCGGTGTCGCAACCGATCACGATCATGGGTGGCAGCCGGTAGCCAAGCGTCTCCAGCACGACCCCGTCGCGGTGCGCGAACAGCACGACCCGGTCGCTGATCATGATGGAGTCCGACGCCGCCTCGGACAGCACGGCGAGCCGCCCGACCTCCTCAGGCGGCATCGCGACGCCGAGGTAGTCCGCGACCGCCCTGATCGTGGCCGTCACGTCGCTCGTCGAGGAGCCCATGCCGAGCCCCCAGGGCACGTCGCTGGTGAGTTCGACGTGCCCGCCGCGAGGGGCGTTCGGATGGTCGGCGAACTCCCGCAGCGTGCATTCGGCGGCGCGCCGGGCCTTGGTCAGCTCCGGTCGGTTGATCGTCACCGCGCCGTCGCTGCCCGGGAGGAACACCACCTTGCTGCCCATCCTTGGGTGCGGCAGCGTCACGAGCGCGCGGTGCAGGCGGCCCTTCGGGTCCTCGAACACCCCCTGCAGCAACTCACCGTGATGTGCCGGGGCGTAACCGACGCCGGCCCGCCCCGCCTGGTTCGGGGCCTGGCGGGCACCCCGAGGGTTGAACGACGACTCCGCCACGGTGCGGCTCTCCTATCCCATCTCGCCCGGTGCGACGGCGCGGTGGCGCCGGGGGCCGGACCCGAAACCGGGCACCGCTGGAATGAGGTGCCGGCCCGGTGTGGGCTGCGCGGTTCTGCAGTTTCAGTCCGCGTTCTTACGGATGGTGAAAATCAGGCTCTCGTGCTCGTGCTCGTAGTCGCGGTAGCCCGCGTGCGGGGGCTCCCACCAGCTGGCGACCTCGACGGTCTCCGCGGTCAGGCCGACCGACCTCAGCAACGCTTCCAGATCCTCCCGGTCGTAGAACCGGCAGTAGAAGTCGAAGTGGTCGATGTATTCCTTCGGTGCGATCTCCTTGATCAATGGATCACTGACCTGGCAGTCGTTCATCGTCCACTGGTTCGCCACCAGGCGCCCGCCGGGACGCAGCACGCGGTAGAACTCGCGCAGCGCGTCCTCGGGCTTGGTCAGGTGGCCGAGCAGGTCCCAGCAGAAGATGCCGTCGACCGAGCTGTCCAGCAGGCCGGTGGCGAAGGCGTTCATCTCCATGAACACCACCTTGTCGCGGACGCCGGCCCGCTCGGTCACCTTGGCCGCGATCGACATCGCCTTCGGCGAGGTGTCGCAGCCGAGCACGATCGGCGCGCCATTCGCGAGCTCTGGCAGGTTCCGCCCGTCGCCACACGGCAGGTCGATGATCACGGCGGCGGAGTTCTCGGCGAACACGCGGGCGGCGGTGGCCGCGTACGGGACCGGCGGATCGCCCCACAGGTTACCCTGATCTTTGATCACGCTGGTGTCGTACGCGCCGTCCCATAACGGAATCGCCGCGTCGTCCCGCGAAACAGCTTGAAACTGCATTCTACGGCCTCCGGTAAGTGGCGTGAGCAAATCTCGTGGATTTTGGATTTAGCACATCTTCGTGGGGCGGGCACCGTTGATGTGCGCGGGGCGCGACCTGCGAGGCCGCGGCAATGCGACATTCAACTAACCACCGCCGTGGACCGCACACTGCCTGGACAAGTGCTCACCATAGGCGACCTGTCGCGCGCCCTCACTACTCCATCCCAGTGACTCTGTCCAGCTCAGTGCCCCTTTTTGCAGTAGCGGAGTGTTACGACCGGCGGACCGCCGGAGCCGCTCGCGATTACCTAATTGCGCCCGGTAGCCGGCATGCGGCCGGCAAGTAACCAGCACGGTCGGCAGTTGCGGGAGTTTCGAGTTGGTGCACACTCACCTTGAACACTTCGGAGGTGGCAGCGTGGACAGGGACGAGGCCCGGGATAAGGCCGGCGAGAAGCTCAACGAGCTCAGGGACAAGACCACCGAGGTCTTGGAGGAGCTCAGGGTCAGGGGCCAGGAGTTCCTCGGCAAGCACGAGGACAGGATCGAGTCGGCGATCGAGCGGGTCGCCGGCTTCGTCGACGAGCAGACCAAGGGCAAGTACCACGAGAAGATCGAGACCGTAGTCGAGAAGGCGAAGGGCACGGTCGAGCGCCTGGCCGGTGAGCCCGCCGACACTGACTCCGCCGGCACTGACTCCGCCGGCACTGACTCCGCCGGCACTGAGTCCGCCGGGACTGACTCTGCCGGCACTGGGACCGCCGGCACCAGGCCCCCCGGCGCCGAGACCGCCAGCGCGACCACGGCCACCGGGGCCGATGCGACCGCCTCGACCGCCGCTTTCACGGCGGACGACTCGGTCGTGCCGACCCCGTCCGCACCCGCGGACACCGAGCGCGCCACCCCGGCCGCTCCGGCCAAGGACGCCACCGCCGCCGCCGACACGATCATGGGCGCCGGCGAGACAGACACCGCGGCCCGGCCGGCGGACGAGCCCGGCTCGGCGAGCGAGGTCGGCGCCACGGCGACCGGCGACGACGCCTCGACCGCGGACGCGAGCGGGGCCGACAGCCAGGCCGAGTCGGCCGGCAAGACCTCCCAGGCCGAAGGCTGACCCCGACCGTCGAAACGATCTTTCCCGGATTTCTTTTGCTCAGAGAGCCAGTTGGCAACGCCTGTCATCGCAGGTGGGCACGGGTTTCGTCAGCTCGCACCCCGATGCCAGCCGGCTCTCAGAGCAAAAGAACCCGGCGGTTGATGATCAACTTGGCGGCGTGCTCACGGGCGTTTGACGGCGGCGCGTGCCAGCATCGGCGACTGTGATGCCGTCCCCCGTGCCCTGCGTCGACGTCGCCGATCTGCCGGGCGATGCCGTCCTGCTCGACGTGCGCGAGCCGCCGGAGTGGGCGGCCGGGCATGCGCCGCACGCGCGCCACGTTCCGCTCGGTGAGCTGGCCGAGCGGCTGGACGAGGTGCCGCTCGACGCCACGGTGTATGTGGTGTGCCGGTCCGGGGTGCGGTCGGCCTGGGTGACGGCCTACCTGAACGCGAACGGGTGGCACGCGGTGAACGTCGACGGCGGTATGCAGGCGTGGCAGGCGAGCGGGCGGGCGATGGTGGCCCGTCACGGTGAGCCGCTGGTGCTGTAGATGGTGACCTGTCCGCGCTGCCAGCGCCCGGTGCCGTCGGGGTACGGCCCGGCTGCCGTCTGTGTCTACTGTGGACACTCGTTGTCCGCGGTGGAGTGGGTGGCCCGGCCGCCCGGCGGGTACGGGGAGGCGGCCCGGCCCCGGCGGCGGGTGGGCTACACCGGGCCGCCGGCGTACCCCTTCCCGCCGCGGTGGGGGTTTCCGCTGCTGATGTGGCGCCGGCCGCGGTCGTTCGTGCCGGCGCCGGTGAGCGCGGCGCAGCGGGCCAGGGCGCTGGCCGGGACCGCGGTGCCGCTGCTGTGGTTTGCCGCGGCGATCTGTGCGCTGGCCGCCGCGGCGGAGGTGTGGCGGTACGCGCTGCTGCTGGACAGCCGGTTCGACGCGCTGCCGGCCGGGCCGCTGCGGCTGTCCGACGCGCTGGTGGTGACCGGTGGGGTGGTGGCGGCGCTGGCGTGCGGGCTGGCCGGGCTGATCGTGCTGATGTGGGTGGTGCGGGCGTATGCGGCCGCGGGTGATCTGGCCGCGGTGCGGCCGTCGCGGTCGGTGGCCGTCGTGCTGGCGGGTTGGCTGGTACCCGGGCCGAATCTGGTGGTGCCGGGGGCGACGCTGGCCGAGATCGAGCACGCGGTGCTGCGCCGGCCGGTGGATCGGCGGCCGGCGCCCTCGGGGTTGCTACGGGCGTGGTGGGCGGCCTGGGTGGTCGGTGTGCTGCTGGCCTGGGTGGCGCTGTTGTGGTCGCTTCAGGACAGCACGCAGGCGCAGGCCGACGGGGTGCTGCTGCATGCCGCGGTCGACGTGGTCGCGGCGGTGGTCGCCGTGCTGACCGCCCTGGTGATCCGCTCGCTGGCCAGGCTGCTGCAGCCGGTCGACCCGCGCCGGGTCCGGCGCATGCAGGTGATCGGCGTGCGAGCGCCGGTCACGCCGTGACGGGCAGGTCCCGCAGGCCGCGGATGGCGAACTCGGGCCGCCTGGTCGGCTCGCCGGCCACGGTCAGGCCGGGCAGCGCGGTGGCCAGCGCCCGCAGGGCCGCCTCCACCTCGATCCGGGCCAGCGGCGCGCCGAGGCAGTAGTGGATGCCCAGGCCGAAGCCCAGGTGGGGGTTCGGCGCCCGGCCGACGTCGAGGCAGTCCGGATCGGGGAACAGGGCCGGGTCCCTGGCCGCCGCCCCGAGCAGGGCGGCGATCTTCTCGCCGGCCGGTACGAGCCAGCCGGCGATCTCGACGTCGACGGTCGCGGTCCGCTCGAAGATCTGCAGCGGGGAGTCGAACCGGATCAGCTCCTCGACCGCGGTAGGCAGCAGCGCGGGGTCCGACACGAGCCGCCGCCACTGGTGCCGGTGGGTCAGCAGCGCGAGCGTGCCGTTGCCGAGCACGTTGACGGTCGCCTCGTGGCCCGCCATCAGCAGCAGCGCCGCCGTGCCGACGACCTCGTCGGCGGTCAGCTGGCCGTGCTCGGCAACCGAGACCAGGTCGCTGACCAGGTCCTCGCCCGGCCGCCGGCACCTGGCGGCGATCAGCTCGCGCAGGTAGCCGATGAACTCGGCGGCCGCCCGCTCGGCGTCACGACGGAGGTGCTCGGGCGTGCCGTACTCGTACATCTTCACGATCGCGTTGGACCACGGCTGTAGCAGCCCGCGGTCGGCGGGCGGCACGCCGAGCAGTTCGGCGATCACCTCGATCGGCAGCGGTCCGGCGACCGCGGTCACGAGGTCCGCGCTGCCGTTCTCGGTGATCTCGTCGGCCAGCCGGGCGACCAGCCGGTCGGCGACCGCCTGCACGGTGGGACGCAGCCGCTCGGTGTGACCGCGGTTGAACGCGGCCGACACCAGCCGGCGCAGCCTGGTGTGCCGCGGCGGCGATGTCTCCAGCATCGAGTTGCGGTGCAGCAGGTTGAACGCGGTCAGCTCGGCCGCCGGCTCCCGGTCGGCCCAAACCCGCTGCAGGGCCGGATTGCGCAGCACCGCCGAGCACGCCCGGTGCGAAACGGTGACGGCCTGGCCGAGCAGGGCATGCCAGTGCACCTCGGCCTCTCCCCGAAGCTTCGCGTAGATCGGGTAGGGGTCGGCGATGAACTCCGCGTCGAGCGGGTCGAAGGGAGGAGCACTGGCTGGCACAGTTACGACGCTAGGTGTCATCAGTCGGACCCCCAATACGCCGATTGAGTGCGCCTGCCCTACCTTCGGTCTAGGTACCGGTATCGCCAGTTTACTGTGCGCCACCTAGGGCGACTCGGAGCACACCGTCGAGCCACGGCGAGTACTCCTGGGGCGAGGCGCCCAGCTCCGCCAGCAGCCGATCCGGCTCGACCCACCGCCACCCGTCGACCTCCGACGCCAGCGGCACCGGGTCGCCGTCGTGCCGCCCGACCAGCACGTGGTCGAACTCGTGCTCGACGGTGCCCGAGCCGGGGTCCGCGGCCCGGTAGGTGAACCGCCCGAGCTCGCGCAGCGAGCCCGGACCCAGCGCCAGGCCCAGTTCCTCGTCCAGCCGGCGGCGCGCCGAGTCGACGAGGTCCTCGCCCGGGGCCGGATGGCTGCAGCAGGTGTTCGTCCACCGGCCGGCGAACCGGCTCTTGACCCGCGCCCGCCGTTGCAGCAGCACGCGCCCGTCGCCGTCGAACAGCAGGACCGAGAACGCCCGGTGCAGCTGCCCCGGCGGGGTGTGCGCCTCGGCCACCGAGCAGACGCCGACCGGCGCGCCCGCCCGGTCGACCAGTTCCACGACGGTGCGGTCGGCCACGACAGGCAGGATACGTTGCGTGACGATGCCTGAACTATCGTCGCTTGAACCAGCGCCGCCACCGGGCTCGCGCTGCCGGCGATCCCGGCGCATCGCCCGCTCCGGTGGTGAGGCCGGCCGGCCGTGAAGGTCGCCGTCGTCGGGGCCGGGGTCGTCGGGCTGGCGACGACGGCCGCCCTGCTCGACGCGGGCGCCGACGTGACGTGTTTCGAGGCGGTCGAGCCGATGTCGCAACGCTCGACCGGCGCGTCCCGGATCTTCCGGCTCGCGCACCCCAACCCGGTGCTGGTCGAGCTGGCCGCGAAATCCCGCGAGGCGTTCGGCCGCTGGTCGGCGCTGGCCGGCCGCGCGCTCGTCTCCGAATTTGGCACGGTGGGCACGGTCGTGGCCGGACCGCAGGTGTCGCGGTGGGCGTCGGCGATGGCCGCGGCCGGCGCCGCGCACGAGGTCAGGGACTCGGTCGACGAGTCGCTCGCGCTGCCGGTCAGGTCGATCGACGGGCCGTGTCTGGTGGACCCGGCCGGTGGCGTGGTAGACGCCGAGGGCGTCGCGAAGTTCCTGCTGGCCGCGACCCGGCAGGTGATCGTCCGCGACACCGTCTACCGGGTCGAGGAGGGCGCGCACGCCACCGTCCGCACGGCCGCCGGCAGCCGTGGCTTCGATGCCGTGGTGATCGCCGCGGGGCTGGGCACGTGGCAGCTCGCGCTGCAGGTCGGGCTGTACACGCCGAGCACCGTCGAGCACCACGTCCGCCTGACGTTCCCGATCGGTCGGCGCCGGCCGGCGGCCGAACGGCCACCGGCGCTGATCGACAGGAGCGAGACGTGGCGCCCGGGCTTCACCACCTACCAGCACCTCGCGGCGCCGGGCCGGTGGGCGGTCGGCGCGCACTTCGACCCGGCCGCGGTGGCCTGGGAGGTCGGCCGCGAGCGGGCGGTGGAGGTGTCCCGGCGGCGCACGGTCGAGTACGTGCGGGAGAACCTCGACGGCGTCGCCGCGCGGGCCGTCGACGAGGTGTACTGCAGCACGGCGACCGGCTGGACGGACGGCTACGGCATCGCGCGCACAGCGCACGTGATCGCGCTGCACGGCGTCAACCTGTTCAAACTGGCGCCCGTGATCGGGCAGGTACTTGCGGGGGCGGCCCTGGACGGGTCGCTGCCGGAGTCGACGCTCACGCGCTGACCGGTGAGCCGGGGTCGCCCGTGTCGTGGCCCGGCCGGGCGGGCGATAGCGTGCTCGCCATGGCGAAGCGATCGGCGAGCAGGCCACCGGCCAGGTCGGCCAACGGGCAGCGCAGCGACGGCGGGGGCGGCGACAGCGGGCCCGGTGAGAGCGAGCAGCCCAACCCGAGGCAGCCGTGCCCGTGCGGCTCCGGCAAGCGGTACAAGGCCTGCCACGGGGCGCCCGGCGGCGCCGCCGACGTGATCGTGCCCAGGCCGTTCGAGGGCCTGGCCGGCGAGTGCGAGCTGGTCGCGCTGCGCGAGTTCGTGCCGTCGGCGACGGCGCCGCTGCCGCTGTCCGGCTCGCCCGGTCGGGACGTCACGCTGGCCACCGTGCTGCCGATGGCGGCGGCCGCGATCGTGCGCGAGGACGGCAGCGCGCTGGTCGGCCTGCAGGTGCAGACGCGTTCCGGGGACGTCTCGCGCGACCTCGCCAGGGCCCTCGAGTGGGCGCTTTCGGCGGAACCGGGTGCGGTGCTGGCCGCGGTCGGGCCGGAGGACGGCTCGGCGCCGGCCAGGCTGCAGGACCTGCTGCGGGCCGACGAGCCGCTGCGGGTGACCCTGCACCGCGACTTCGGCTGGTGGGTGCCGGCCGATCAGGAGCCCTCCAGCGAGGTGGCGCTGTCGCTGGAGCGGGCGAACTCGGCGATCCTGCCGACCGAGCGTCTCGACGCCCCCGGCGTCGAGGCCGCGTACTGGGTCGACGCCCGCGGCAAGGCGCACCTGCGCTGGGTGCGGCCGGAGCCGGAGGAGCGGCTGCTCGCCGCCCTGGCCAGGCTCGGCGCGGCCGGCGGGCTCGATTTCGGCGAGGGCTCCCGCTTCGCCGGATCGTTTCGGGCGCATGGCCTGCTGGTGCCCGTCTGGGACCTGGACCGGGAGTTGCACGCCCGCGAGTGGCAGGAGCCGGCCGCCGGGTTCGCCACCCGGCTGACCGAGGCGCTGGCCACCGACGAGCCGCTCAGCGACGCGCAGCGCCGCACCCTGCAGGGCCTGCGCAGCCGCCAGCTCACCCTGCGCTGAGCCGCCGCGCCAGCTCAGCGTTCCCGCAGCGTCGGTTGTGTCAGCGTTCCCGCAGCGGCGGCGGCAGCAGGAACGAGCCGTCGGGCTCGGGAACCAGGTCGTGCACGGCCGCCACCGCCTCGACCGGGATGGGGCCGTAGACGTGGGGGAACCACGGTGCCGCGGCGTTGCGCGGGTCTCCCGGTTCCCAGCGCACCGGGGCGCCCACCCGCGCCGGGTCGACGACGAGCAGCACCAGGTCGGTGCGGCCGTTGAACAGCGCGGTCAGGGGAAGGTGCACGGTGCCGGGGTCCGAGCAGTGCACGAAGCCCTCGGTGGCCAGGGTGTCGCCGGTGTAGCTGCCGGCGTCGAGCGCCGCCTCCCAGGCGGCGCTCGGGCAGCCGTGCAGGATCACCGGTGGACCGGCAGCCGGCCGCCGGCGGTGCGCGGCGCGGTCGGGTCCTCGCCCGCGTGGCCGACCGACTCCCTGGCCAGGAAGTCCTCGACGTGGAACAGGTTCTCGCCGGCCCGCTCGACCACCCGCAGCAGCGTCGACATCTGGGCCACCTCCTCGACCTGCTCCTTGAGGAACCACTGCAGGAACTGCTCGCCCAGGTAGTCGCCCTCGGCCCTGGCGGTCTTGGCCAGGGCGACGATCTCCTCCGTCACCGCCTTCTCCTGGGCCAGGGCGAGCTCGATCGGTTCGTGCACCCCGGAGAAGTCGTTGCGCACCTCGTCCACGCCGGGAATCTCCACCGGCAGGCCGTTGTCCAGCAGATACTGGACGATCATCATCGCGTGGTTGCGCTCCTCGAGCGCCTGCCCGTAGAAGTGCGCGGCCAGCCGCGGCAGGTCCTGCGAGTCGAACCACACGGCGACGGCGGTGTACTGCTGGGACGCGTTGAACTCCCTGCGGACCTGGGCGGCGAGCAGCTTGTGGAACTTCGAGTCGCCGGCGCCCTTCTTGTCGATCAACGCCATGGCGAAACCGTACCCGGGGCCGGGGGATCCCCTGAGCGCCGGTCGGGGCTGCTCCCGGATATCTCCCTGGTTGCCCGCCAAAGCTATGGGATCTCTCAGGTGCGCTGCGTCAGTCTCGGCTCCGACATGAGCGAGAGAGGGACAGGAGGCAACGAGATGAACGCACCCGTGAGCCTGGTGCCGGCGGCGACCCGACCGGCCACGGCCGCGGCCCGCGCGGTGGACGTGTGGAAGGTGTACGGCTCCGGCGACGCGGCGGTGACCGCGTTGCGCGGGGTGAGCGTGGAGCTGCGGCGTGGCCGCTTCACCGCGGTGATGGGCCCGTCCGGTTCCGGCAAGTCGACGCTGATGCACTGCCTGGCCGGGCTGGACACGGTCAGCCGGGGCGAGGTGTTCGTCGGCGAGACCAGCCTGACCGGGCTGTCCGACCGCCGGCTCACCACGCTTCGGCGCGACCAGGTCGGGTTCGTCTTCCAGCAGTTCAACCTGCTGCCGACGCTGAGCGCGCTGGAGAACATCACACTGCCGCTGGCGATCGCCGGTCGGCGGCCGGACCCAGACTGGCTGGCCGAGGTCGTCGACACGGTGGGCCTGGCGGATCGGCTGACGCACCGGCCCAGCGAGCTGTCCGGTGGCCAGCAGCAGCGGGTGGCCTGCGCGCGGGCGCTCGCGGCCCGGCCGGACGTGGTGTTCGCCGACGAGCCGACCGGCAACCTCGACTCGCGGTCGGGCGCGGAGCTGCTCGGGCTGCTGCGCCGCTCGGTCGACCAGATCGGGCAGACGATCGTGATGGTCACCCACGACCCGTACGCGGCCGCCTACGCCGACCGCGTGGTGTTCCTCGCCGACGGCGAGCTGGTGGACGAGCTGTCCGAGCCGAGCGCCACGGCCGTGCTGGAGACCATGAAGCACCTGGACGGGAGGGCCGCCTGATGTGGCGTGCCACGCTCAAGAGCCTGCTGTCGCGCAAGCTGCGGCTGCTGCTGTCCGGCCTGGCCGTCGTGCTGGGCGTGATGGCCACCTCCGGCGCGCTGATCCTGAGCTCGACCCTGACCGCCGGCTTCGACCAGCTGTTCGCCGACGTCAACTCGGGTGTCGACGTCGCGGTCAGCGGCAAGACCAACGTGCCAGGCGGCGAGGAGGCCGGCGACGCGATCAGAGCGCCGATACCGGCCGTGGTCGTCGACCGGGTCGCCGCCGTGCCCGGCGTGGCCAAGGCCTACGGCGAGGTCAGCGCCGACGGCGCCCGCGTGGTCGGGCCCAACGGCAAGGTGATCGTCAACCAGGGCCCGCCGACGCTCGGCTCCGGCTGGCTGCCGGACAACTCGCTGATCGAGCTGCGGTCCGGGCACGGCCCGAGGGCCCCGGACGAGGTGGCGATCAACGCCAGCCTGGCCAAGCGCGGCGAGTTCGAGGTCGGCGACCGGATCGACGTGCTGACCCTGCAGCCGAGGCAGTCGTTCACCCTGGTCGGGATCTTCGGGTACGCCGGCGGCAAGGACACGATCGGCGGCGCGACGGAGGTCGCGTTCACCGAGGAGACCGCGCAGCGGCTGATGCTCGGCGAGACCGGCGCCTACAGCCGGATCGTGGTCGAGGCCGCGAACGGGGTCGACCACGCCGCGCTGCGCGACGACGTGCGGGCGGTGCTCGGCGGGGACGGCGGTGAGTACGTGGTTCAGACCGGTGAGGAGGCGGCCGCAGCGCAGGCCAGTGATGTCGCCGGGTTCGTCGACGTCGTCCAGCAGGTGCTGCTGGGCTTCGCCGGCGTGGCGCTGTTC
>DASSUA010000330.1:0-5837 GCA_035707525.1 Pseudonocardiaceae bacterium | reverse complement strand
CTGGGTGCCGATGATCAGCGGGTTCAGCACGATGATGTACGCCATCGTGAAGAACGTGACCAGCCCGCCGCGCAGTTCGGTGGCGTAGGTCGAGCCCCGCTCGGTGATCTTGAACCAGCGGTCCAGCCCGCTCGCCGGCCGGCGCTCCTCGGGCGCCTCGTCGGCCGTGCGCTGCCGCCCGGGGTCGCTCATGACGCTCTCCAGTTTTCAGGGTCGCAGGAGTCGGGTCTCGGGCTCGGGTCAGGTGGCCGAGGACGCGATCGCGAACACGACGATGACGACGTAGGCCACACCGAACAGGAGCCCGAGGGCCAGCATCACCATGCCGACAATGCCGAGGATGAAGCCGGCCTGGGCATTGCCCCGGCCACCGAGCGTCCCGCCGGACGCGTCGATCTCGCGCATCGCCTTGCGCCCCAGGTAGAACGCGACCGGACCGAGGACCTGGCACACCACGATGCCGACGATGCCGAGCACGAGCGCCGTCGTCGCCTGCGGGTGGTCGGGCGGCGGCGGCCCGTACGGCGGGTAGTAAGGCTGGTACGGAACCTGGTACTGAGGCCCGTATTGAGGCCCGGACTGGTACGGGTCCTGCTGTGAGTCGTCGGGCTGGTACGGCTGAGTCATGGTGCCTCGTCAGTTGCTCGGGGCCGAGGCGACGGCCAGCAGGATGGGGATAGCGACGACTATGCCGAGCACCAACAGGATCGTCATCACCACGCCGATGACGTAGCCGATCATCGCCTGGGTGCGGCCGCCGAGCGCGCCGCCGGAGGCGTCGATCTCCTTGACCACACGCCGCCCGATGACCCAGGCGAACGGTGCGACCGGCGAGCACAGCACGATGGCGACAATGCCCAGGATCAGCACGAGCGTCGCCCGCGGGTGATCGGGCGGCGGTCCGTACGGCACGCCGGGCGGCTGGTCCGGATAGGTCGGGTAGCTCACGCGCCAGATCGTGTCACGTATGCGGCGCGATTGGTCGGCATTCGATTGAATGAGAGCGTCGAAATTCCGGAACGTCCACGGGGGTGAGTCGATGCGCGTTGAGGTCACCGAGCGGCCGGAGCGCAACCGGTTCGAGGTCTTTGCCGACGGCGAGCTCGCCGGCTTCGCCAAGTACGAGCGTGACGGGGACACGCTGTCGTTCACGCACACCGAGACCGAACCGCGGCTGACCGGCCGCGGCCTGGCCACCGCCCTGATCCGGGCCGCGCTCGACGAGGTCCGTGAGCGCGGCCTCACGGTCCTGCCGGTGTGCTCGTTCGTGCGGGATTTCATCGAGCGCAACGACGAGTACGCCGACCTGGTCCCGGCCGAGGAGCGCGCCCGGTTCGGCCTGTGAGGCCGTGACTGGTGGTCTGCGCGCGTGGGCGCGGCGCGTTCGGGATTCCGCGCTGCGCCGCCGGCCGGATGGTGCCCGGCAGTCCCCACGGCCGCACTATCACACTACGTAGTAGTTGATCAAGAAAAGTCACCATCCGTCGCAGCGGCGTCCGACCGTGCGCTCCGCGCTTTCCTTTGCTTTGAGAGCCAGCTGACATCGGGCTCCGACCAGCGGATATGCCGTTTGACCTGCGGTGTTATGCGTTGCCGGCTGGCTCTCAAAGCAAAGGGATCACGCCAGGCTTGCTGGTGGGCGGCGCTGTTACAGAACGCGATTTTTTCGACCGATCGCTACTTACCGTAGTGGCAAGGGTTCTGCGTACGACTGGCTAGCGCCACCCGCGGGAGCGCCTGAGGTCATCCAGGGCCTGCGAGATCCACTCCTCGGCGGCGGCATGGGTCAGGCCGGCGCCGGCCAGCACGGGGTTCTCGTCGGCCAGCAGGCCCAGCAGGACGTGTTCGGTGCCGACGTAGTTGTGGCCGAGCCGCAACGCCTCCCTGGTCGTCAGCTCGAGCAGCCGCTTGGTCTGCGCCGAGAAGGGCACGTGTCCGGCCGGCGTGCCGGCCGGCCCGAAGTTTTCCCTGGCGGCCCTGACCGCGTCGTCCATCGACAGGCCGAGCGCCACCATGCAGCGGCCGGCGAGCCCCTCGGGATCCCGGGCCAGCGCGTGCACAACGTGTGCCGGCAGCACCTCGGCATTGCCGGCCAGGGCGGCCTCCTCCTGCGCGGTCGTGACGACGCGCCGGGCCCGGTCGGTGAACCGGCTGAACGCGCTGGCGGTCTCCCGAGGCACGAAGCGCTTCTGCGCCGCCTGCTTGGTGACCCCCATCCCGCGGCCGATATCGGTCCAGGACGCCCCCGCGCGGCGGGCCTGGTCGACGAAGTGGCCGATGAGGTGGTCGGCGACATCGCCGAGGTATTCGGAGACGCGCATCGCGTCCGCCAGGTGCTGCAACGGGCCGCCGTCGGGGCTCATGGCCCGGACGTAGGCAATGAGGTCGTCCAGCCGAACGGGAGGCTTCTCGTCCATAGCGTCAACTATAGGTTGACGATGGCGCGAGCGTCAACCAACAGTTGACGAAAGCAGCCGCTCGACGTCCTTGGCCTCGGGGGCCTCGATGCTCACGAAGATCTCCAGAGCCTGCTCCAGGTAACGGCGGGCGGCCGGCTCGCCGCGCAGCGCCGCGGTCGCGACGCCGAGCCCGCGCAGCGCGTTCGCCTCGTTGTACCGGTCGCCGTACCGGCGGGCGGTGCGTAGCCCGCGCTGGTAGCAATCGATGGCGCGCGCGTAGTCGCCCTGCTTGTGGTAGATCGTGCCGAGGCTGTCGAGCGTGTTGCTCAGCTCCAGGTCCTCGCCCATGCCGGAGAGGATCCGCAGGGTCTGGTTGACGTGGTGGACGGCCTCGGCGAACCGGCCCTGCTCGCTGAGCACGAGCCCGAGGTTGTTGATCGCGTGCGCCTCCAGCCGGACGTTGCCGATCTGCCTGGCCGCCTCGATCGCCTGCCGGAAGTGGCCGGCCGCCTGTTCCCAATCGGCGAGCTGGCCGTGGAGGATCCCCAGGTCGCAGAGCGTCTTGGCCTCCTCGTCGCCGTCACCGGCCTGGCGCAGCAGCGCAACGCAGTACCGCAGGTGGTCCAGGGCGTCGCCGAACCTGCGCTGCTGGATCCGGATCATGCCGAGGTGCCGGTGCGCGGCCCCCTCGGCGCCCGGCTCACCGGCCCTGGCCGCGGCCGACGCGGCGGCCTGGCAGATCGCCGTCCAGTCCGACCAGTACTTGCGGATGTGCAGGTAGCGCACGAGCGCCCGGTCCAGCTCCCAGGCCACCGACGCGATCGGCGCGGGAGCCGCGGCGGCGGCCTGCTCGGCCGCGGCGACCAGGTTGGCCCGCTCGGCGTCCAGCCAGGCCAGCGCGTCCTGCTCGCACGCGAACCTGGGGTTGGGCGGCTGCCTGGCGGCCTGCAGCACCCACTGCCCGGCCTGGTCGGCGCAGCGGGCGTACCAGCGCAGCGCCCGCGCCACCGCGAGTTGCCTGGTGGTCTCGTCGTCGCTGGTCCGGGTGCAGTCCCCGGCGAAAAGGCGCAGCAGGTCGTGGAACCGGTACCGGCCGGCGCGGTGAGTCTCCAGCAACTGCGCGTCGACCAGCCGCTCGAGCGCGTGCTCGGTCTCCAGCACCTGCCGGTCCGCGAGCGCGGCTGCGGCCTCGACGCCGAAATCGGGGCCGTCGAGCAGCCCGAGCAGGCGGAACAGCCGCCGGTCGGCGCCGTCCAGGGCCTGGTAGCTGAGCCGGAAGCTCGACCGCACCGCGAGATCCCCGGCGGCCAGCTCGCCGAGCCGCCGCCGTTGATCGGCCAACCGTTCGGCGAACGCCGCCACCGACCAGCCCGGCCGGGCCCGCAGCCGGGCCCCGGCAATGCGCACCGCGAGCGGCAGCAGCCCGCAGTACTGCACGACGGCCCTGGCCGGCGCCGGTTCCGCGTCGACCCGGCCCCGGCCCGCCAGCCGGCCGAGCAGGGACACCGCCTCGTCGGTGGTCAGCAGGTCGAGGCTCATCGTGCTCGCACCGTCGAGGTCGACGAGCGGCCGCCGGCTGGTGACCAGCACCGCACTGCCGGCGGCGGCCGGCAGCAGCGGGCGCACCTGGGCCGCGTCGGCGGCGTTGTCCAGCAGGACCAGGACCCGCCGGCCGGTCAGGGCGCTGCGCAGGGCCGCGGACGCGGCGTCCACCTGCGCCGGCGGATCGGCCACCCCGAGCGCCTGCAGGAGCGCCCCGAGCACCTCGCCCGGTTCCAGCCGGTGGGGCTGGACCCCGCGCAGGTTGACATAGAGGGCGCCGTCCGGAAACGCGCCGGCGAGCCGGTGCCCGGCGTGCACGGCGAGGGCCGACTTGCCGATGCCAGGCTTGCCGTCGATCGCCACCACCGGCATCGCCGGTGCCGCCTGCCGGTCGCCGGTGAGCCAGCCGCCAGTGCGCCAGCCGCCGGTGAGCCGGTCGCAGACGGCCGCCAGCTCGGCCGCGCGGCCGGTGAACTCCGGGATGTCCGGCGGCAGCTGGAACGGCCGGGCGGACCGCCCGTGCGGCACCCAGTCCAGCGACGGCGCCCTGCGCAGGATGTCGGTCTGGATCTGTTGCAGCGCCGGCGCGTCCAGCCCGCGCTCGTGTGCCAGCCGCAGCCCGTCGGCGCACAGCTGGATAGCGGCGTCCAGCCGCTGGCAGCGGTACAGCGCCAGGGCGAGCCGCGCGCGCAGCCGCTCGTCGGCCGGCTCCGCGTCGACCAGCTCGCTGAGCTCGGCGAGCACCTCCTCGGACCGGCCGAGCGCGATCTCGGCCTCGACCCGCAGCCGCCTGGCCGTCGTTCGCAGCGCGTCCAGCCTGGTCGCCTCGGCGACGGCGAACGAGCGGTCCGCGACGCCGGCGAGCGCCGGTCCGGACCACAGCCGCAGGGCGGCGGCGAGCCGGTCGGCGGCTGTGGCGGCATCGGAGTCCCGCAACGCCCGCCGCCCGTCGGCGAGCAACCGCTCGAACCGCACGAAGTCGAGCCGGTCCGCCGGCAGCCGAAGCGCGTACCCGTGGTCCTCGGTGACGAGCACCTGCGGGGCCCGCCCGGACGGCCGCGCCGGCTCCAGCACCCGCCGCAGGTGGGCGAGATGGCTACGCAGCGTTGCGGCTGCGGCGGCCGGAGCCGGCCGTCCCCACATCAGGTCGGTCAGCCGTTCCCGCGCCACCGGCCGGCCCCTCGCCAGCGCGAGCACCGCGAGCATGAGCCGCAGCTGCGAGCCGAGCTTGACCGCCCGGCCGTCCACCTCGACGCCGACCGGTCCGAGCAGGCGCACCCGAACCTCGACCATCACCGGATTGTGACCTGGACAACACGCCGGGCGGTTCCCCTGCCTGGGGCAAAGCTCGCTATCGGCGTTGGGTGTGGCTCTTCTGGGGGGTTGGGACTGTCCTCCGCCAGGTCGCTCCCCAGCCTGTCGTCACACTCGGTGACTTCATTCGCGCTGTGGGTGTCGCTGGTTGGTTCAGGCTTGTCCGTCTGGGTGCTGTCAGCCGCTCTTGGCGTGGCTCGGGCGGGGGGAGGTGTTCATGATCGCTGAAAGTGTGGGCTCACCATGCGGTTTGGGCGCGGGAGTGCATGGTGGGTTCACACTTTCGGTGATCATGAACGGGTTGTGCCCGGAGCGGACCGGTGACAGCCAGCCAACGGGCACCAGGCACCTCCAGCAGAGCCGCAGCCAGCGTCGTTTGGGTGCGGCGGGCCGCGCTGAGCGCGGCTGGTGGCACCGAAACGGCGATACCGAAACGGCGATGAGGGGTGGCTCCGCTGGAGGGGACCGTCTCCTGTCGCGTCGGCCGCTGCCGTCAGTCGTCGCCCGTCGGCGGCTTCGCGGTGGTCACGGCATCGCGGGCGCCGGATCTGGGCGCCGCGGGTGCGAGTGGGTCGCTGTTCT
>DASSUA010000329.1:0-4509 GCA_035707525.1 Pseudonocardiaceae bacterium | reverse complement strand
GCGGGGGCCCCGGGCGCGCCGGGTGCTGTTCTGCTGGCCGGTTACCGGAGCGCGGGCTCGGGGGTGCGGGCCGGCGACTCCTCGACCGGGGCGAACGCCCTGGTGGCCGGGGTGCGGAAGGCGTGGATGAGGCCGGCGAAGGCGAGCAGCGCGAGCAGGGCCGCCGCGATGTAGGCGATGGTCGCCGCCGTGGCGGCCTTGGTGCCGAACTCGCTGAAGCCGTACGAGGTGAGCAGCACGCCGCGCAGGGCCTCGCCCCGGAACAGGGAGTCGCGCTGGCTGGTGATGGTCGCGAGCTCCTTCTGCAGGCTCGCCAGCGCCGGGTCGTTGGTCTCCTGCGCCTGCTGGACCTGCGTGCGCAGCTGCGACTGCGGGGCGCCCAGCTCGGCGTAGGTCTTGCCGTCGGCGGTCGACTCGAGGTGCAGGCCGATGAAGTTGTTGGCGTAGCACTCCGCCTGCTTACCGGTGGTCAGCTGCTTTCCGGCGTTCTCGACCAGGCACGGGCGCGCCCGCTCCTCGTCGGTCAGCGTCTCGGCCGACTTGAACGTGATTTTCTGCGCGGTCAGCTGGTCGGTGACGTAGTTCGTGGCAAAGTTCGCATTGCTGGTCAGCACGATGCCGGCAACCAGTATAAGGCCCGCGAGTACGAGGCCACCAACGCTGAACAGAATGTCCAGGGTCCTGCGCTTCATAATGATTCTCCTGATCCGGATGACGGGCTTTGTGGGGTTTTGGCATTCGTGCCTGACCTGTAAATGAAGTTAGGGCAGGCGCCGGCCCCCGCTCTCGGGAAAGGTGGCCCTTCCCGGTGGGTACTTGGTCCCGTTGCGGTGGCCCGATGTGCCCACGCGGGTGGCCGAGCGGCGTGAGCGGCGGCAGCATGGCCGCATGCGATCGCCGCCCGCCTCCTGGTACTCCCGGCCGCCCGCCCGCGCCTGGCGGTGTAATCCGCCGTCCGAGGCGGCCCTGGCGTTCCACGCCGGATTCCCCGGCTACCGGCCGACCCGCCTGGTGGACGCGCCGCCGATCGCCGCCGAGTTGGGCGTGGGGCGGGTGCTGATCAAGGACGAGTCGTCACGGCTGGGCCTGCCGGCGTTCAAGGTGCTCGGCGCGTCCTGGGCGGTGGCGCGGCTGCTCGCCAGGCGCGCCGGGGTGGCGCTGCCGGCGGGCCTGGACGGGCTTCGGGCGATCGTCGCCGGCGCGCCGGTGATGCTGGTGACCGCCACCGACGGTAACCACGGCCGGGCGGTGGCCCGGATGGCGGCGCTGGTCGGGGCGTCCTCACACGTCGTGGTCCCGAGCGTGACGGCGGGGCACACCGTCGACGCGATCGTCGCCGAGGGCGCGACCGTCGAGCGGATCGCCGGCGACTACGACCAGGCGGTGAAGCACGCGGCCGAGTGGGTGGCGGCCCGACCCGGTGCCGAGCTCGTGCAGGACGTGGCGTGGCCGGGATACGAGCAGGTGCCGGCCTGGGTCGTCGAGGGCTACGCGACGCTCCTGCTCGAAATCGACGCCGGCCTGGCCGAGGTCGGCATCCCGGCGCCAGATCTCGTCGTGGTGCCGGTCGGCGTCGGTTCGCTCGCGCAGGCGGTCGTCGGCCACTACCGCAGCCGCGCCGCCGCCCGGCCGGCGGTGCTGGCGGTCGAGCCGGATTCGGCGGCGTGCGTGCTGGCCAGCCTGCACGCCGGTGAGCTGCGCACGGTGCCGGCGGGCACCACGGTCATGACCGGGCTCAGCTGCGGCACGCCGTCCAGCGCCGCCTGGCCTTACCTGCGGGCCGGCCTCGACGCCGCGATCGCCGTCGACGATGCGGCGGCCACCATGGCGGTCGACGACCTCGCCGCACTCGAGGTGCGATCGGGTCCGAGCGGCGCGGCCGCGCTCGCCGGTGCCAGGGCGGCGCTGACCGGGCCGGGCGCCGTTGCTCGCCGAGCGGAGCTCGGAATCGGCCGCGACTCGGTGCTGGTCCTGCTCAACACCGAGGGCCGCCCGCGCTCGGGTTGAACGCCCCGGCGAGGCACAGCCAGGCACAGCCAGGCACAGCCAGGCACGGCCAGGCACAGCCAGGCACGGCCAGGCACGGTCAGCCCAGGGGTCGGTCGACGAGCGCTGCGAGCTTCTTCGGCGCGAGCAGGCAGTAGCTCTCGGTGAGCAGCTCGGCGACCTCCTCCCAGTCCGCGCCCTCGTCCAGCGTCATGCCGAGGACGTCGGCGCCCCACGACACCTTGAAGAACGGACGGCCCCCGGCGACAAGCGCGTCGAGCTCGTCCACCGGCGACCGGAACGTCAGCACGATGACCGGGCCGTCGGTCGACGATGCGCGGGCGTACGCCGGCGGCCCTTCCGGGTCGACCGCGAGCACGTGCGCGAACGTTCGCTTGCGGACCCGCCAGCGGGTGCCCACCCACGCCGGCTCCTCGTATGCCTCGGGCAGGCCGAGGCATACCGAGCGCAGCCCGGCGACGATCGCAAGCGGAACGTCCGCGTACTCGGGCAACATCCCTCCCCACGAGCAGCCTTCCGAGGCCAGCCGTCCCACGGTCAGGCCGGAACCGAGGCTAGCGGCGGCGACCGACAGTTCGGCGTCGCCGGCACCGGCCGGCATTGAGTGAGGCGGACCGCCAGAGGAAGCGGAGAGGTGCGCGGTGGCCGGCCGGTGCAACGCCGCCGACCTCGCCGGTCATGACCGGCTGCACCGCCAGTGCATGTCTTCGTGCGAGCGGGGCCCCGGCCAGATGTCGACCAGGGTGTCGTGCATGTCGCGGCGCCGGTGGACGGCCCTGACCAGAACCGTGCGCTGCTGGCCGTTGGGCAGCCGCAGCTTTGGTGCGTTCAACGGGGGAACGTTCACTTTCGTCGTGAGAACCCCACCCCAGGTGTCTTGCTCTTCGAGACCTATCTGAGCCAGGACGGGGATCTCAGTGTCGCCGTCGGCCAGCACGGCCGGACCGGCATAGATATATGACATTGAGGACCTCCTCCCGAGGGAGCGCGGGGGAGCAGAGTATCTCTGAGGGTAGCCTAAGAAACGCCGAAAATCGCCCCCTGACCTGCGCAAACTCCTGCAACCGGACCGGTTGGCTCCGGCAGGACGAAACGACGCGGCCAGCCGGCGGCCGGCCGGTTGAGCCGAGCGGATGACGGGTCATAGGCCGGTCGGCGTCAGGCCGGAAGGGCTAAACGGGAAATCCGGTGTAGCCACTTTCTGACCGAATATCCACTTGGCGCCAGGTGCCATTCCAGCGACCCTGTCACCACCCTGTCACGGTGCTGTCGGACGCCGGGAACGCCCAGCTGTACGACCTGATGTACCCGTGGGACGCCGCCCGATTTCCAAGCGACGCGTTCTACGAGGACCTGGTGACGGCCGCGGAGGCCGTGCTGGACATCGGCTGCGGCACCGGTCGCATGCTGCACCGGGCCCGCGAGCGCGGGCACCCGGGCCGGCTGGTCGGCCTGGACCCGGATCGGGCGGCCCTGGACCGGGCGCGGCAGCGCACCGGCATCGAGTGGGTCGATGGCGTGGCCGCCGATGCCGCCTGGGACCGGGAGTTCGACCTGGCGACGATGACCACGCCTTCCAGTGCCTGCTGACCGACGACGAACTGCGCGCGTCGCTGGCCGCCGTCCGCCGCGCGCTGCGCGACGGCGGCCGGTTCGCCTTCGAGACGCGCCATCCGCAGGCACGCGCGTGGGAGGACTGGAACCCGTCGAACGCGACCGACGTGACCGGGGCCGGCCGCCGGCTGCGCGCCGCGGACCCATCACCGACACCAGCCGCGAGATCGTCACAGTGGCCCGCCGACACTGACCGACCCCGGCCGGCCCTCGTGAACTTCATTCCCGGAGTCCCGCCTTACCGGGAAGTACGGCCCCGGTGGGCGGTGCCGTTGGGGGGCGCGGTGCCGTAAGGGCGCGGTGCCGTCAGGCGGCGCTCGGGCCGACGTCGCCGGGCAGCAGCGGGCGGCGCTGGAGCGCCGCGGTCGAGTACTCGTCGGCGCCGGTGTCCTTCGGTTCCACGCGGGGCTGGCCGTCGAGATCGGTGTTGACGGTGGTGTAGACGCTGGAGCTGGCGGCGGCGTCGCGGGCGGGGCTGCCGGAGCCGAGGCGCCGGACGCCGTCGGTGCCGGTGACCAGCTGCGGGTCGACGATGCGGTAGCCGGAAGGGATGTCGCCCCTGGCCGCGCCGCCGTAGAGGATGTTGCCCTCCCAGACGAAGTTCTGGGGCGAGTTGCCGTAGAAATAGACCAGCTCGCCGCTGCTGCCGACGGCGATGTTGTTGCCGAAGCGAATGTTCCTGGCGGGAAGCGGCTGGTCGGAACCGCGGCCGATGACGAAATGGTTGGTGTTGGCGACGAGCGTGTTGAACGCGATCGTGCCGCCGTTGGGCTGGTCGTAGCCGGCACCGTCGGTATCGGAGCCGTCGGCGGCGGTGTCGCCGCTGCCGATGATGAACGTGGTGAACACGCTGGTCTGGCTCCCGTCATTGCCCTGGAAATAGTTTCC
>DASSUA010000328.1:0-3247 GCA_035707525.1 Pseudonocardiaceae bacterium | reverse complement strand
TTCAAGATCCGGGTGCAGGAGCACGCGGCGAGTGTGGACGCGCTCAAGCGGGAGATTATCGGGTCGGCCGGGTACTCGGCGGGCACGTTCGGCCTTGACGGGGAAGGGCAGGCGGTGACCGCCACCGAGATCGCCTCCCGCGACCGGCGGTCCCTCATCACCCGCGACCGGAAGATCCGCTATGCGCGGGTCGAGTTGAGCGACCTGCTGGAAACCTGGACACATGTCGACGTCGCCCAGTACAAGTCGGGGATCCGTCCCGGGCGACCGTTGGTGGAGTGGCCCGACGCCGTCTCGGTGGATCCGCTGACGCAGGCGCAGACCTTGGTCGCGTTGGACACCGCCGGCGCTATCAGCACCGAGGAGAAGGTGCGCACGTTGCACCCGGACTGGGATGACGTGATGGTCGCCGAGGAGGTTGCGCGGATCAAGGAGGATGCGGCGCCACCACCGATGGAGGATCCGGACTCGTTCACCGGCGGCAAGCCTGACAGGCCGCCGCCGGCGGCCGGGGGGAAGGACCAGCTCGAGCGGGAGTAGCCGATGGCCGTCGACCGCACCACCGCCGAGGGCATCGGCCACGAGCTGGTCACCCTGTACGCCGCCGTGGAGGCCCGCATCCTGGCCGAGGTGGCGGCTCGGTTGGCCGCCGGCCACGAAGAGCCCGGCTGGGCCCAGGCGAAGCTGGCCGCCGTCGGCGACCTGCGCCGCTGGGTCCAGCGGTTGCTGGCCGGCCTGCGGGTCCACGACAAGGTGTCCGCCGCGCTCCTGCTGGCCGCGGCCCGTGGTCGTGAGGCGGCACTGGCCGAAGCCGAGCGGGCGTTGCGGGAGCTGCGCCCTGATCCGGGCACGAACCCGGCTCTCCTGGCGTACCTGGCCATGCGGACCGCTGAAGCCCGGCAAGCGTTCGGCCCGCAACAGGCCGAACAGCTACCCGGCGCAGGGGCGATCGGTCGCCTGGCCGAGTCCCTGTCCGACCGGCTTGTCGGCGCGCACACCGTGATCGTGCGGTGGACGGTCGACGCCTACCGGGATGTGGTGGCCCGCACCGCCACCGTGGACGTGCTCGCCGGCGTCGCCACCCGCCGCAAGGCGTCCGAGCAGGCGTGGCAGGAGTTGCTGGACCGGGGGATAACCGGGTTCGTGGACCGGGCCGGCCGCCGGTGGAACCTGGCCACCTACGTCGAAATGGCCACCCGCACCAGCGTCGCGCAGGCCACCATCGAGGCGCACCTCGACCAGCTCGGCACCCTTGGCCGCGACTACGTGATCGTGTCCGACGCGCCCCAAGAGTGCGTTTTGTGTCGACCTTTCGAAGGCAAGGTGTTGAGCCGGCTCGGCCCACCCGGACCCCGCACCGTGCCGATGCAGCACGCCACCCGCGACGGCGTCACCGTATGGGTGCAGGTGGCCGGCACCGTGGCCGAGGCCATGCTCGCCGGGCTGCTACACCCGCAGTGCCGGCATTCTCTCGGCCTGTACCTGCCTGGACTGACGCGCATCCCCACCGCAACGGCCGACCCGGCCGGCGACCAGGCCCGCCAACAGTTGCGCGGCCTGGAGCGCAAGGTGCGTCGGGCCAAGATGCAGCAGCGCGCCGGCCTGACCGCCGCCCAGCAGCGGGCCGCCGGCGCCAAGGTCCGCGCCTTGCAGGCCCAGATCCGGGCGCACGTCGAGGCCACCGAACACCTCGGTATCCGCCGCCACCCCGAACGCGAGCAGATCGACCTCGGCAACAAACGGCGGTGAGAGGAGGTGCGGCCGGATGGGACGACACAGCCTCAGACATTCGGCCGGAACCCCCGAGGGTGGCCAGTTCCGGCCCCTACTCGGAACCGGTGCTGGCCGGCCCCGGTTCGCGGCCCGCCAGTTCCTGCCAGATGGCGGCATCCGCAACCTGAGCCCGGACGCGGTCGCCCGGCAACGCGACGACCGGCCAGCGCACCGGCGGACCGCCGCCGACCACTACACCAGCTTGTACGTCCCACCCCAGGCTCTTGGTGGTGGCCGCCGTACCCTGCGCCGGTTCACCCCCGGCCTATGGACCCACGACGACGGCACCCACGAAGAGGTGCGGATCGAAAGCCGTTTCCACCGCGGGACGCAAGGCCCGTGGCAGCCGCACCCGCGTGGCGGCACCCACCGGCCGCTGCTACGAGCGGCCGGGTTCATCCGCACCGCCGTGCGACGTGTCAGGAGTACGTGATGGGGTACAACCCGAACCAGCCGCGCATCCCGAAAGGCTTTCCCGGCGCCGGCCGGTTCATGAAGGCCGGCGCCACGCTGACCGCTGCCCGCGCGGCCACCCCGACCCGTGGTGACCGGCCGACCGGCCCGCGCCGGCTCGGCAAGGCCGGCAAGACCCTCGCCGAGCTGCGCTCCGAGGCCGCGTTCGAAGGCCTGACCCCGCCGCGACGCGCCACCAAGGCGCAGATCGCCCAGTCCCTCGACGACTTCCGCACCAACCGGGACCGTGGCCACGCCGCCGCGTTCGCTGACCCCAAGCCGGCCACGTCGGGCCGCCCGTACGGTGAGGCCGACCGGCGCAGGATGCGCGACGACATGGCCGCCATCGGCAAAGCCAACATCGTGGCCATCCAGACTGAGGCGCTGCGGGCCATGAACAGCCGGGAGGAAGGCGCCGCCTACGTCGCCGGGATCAGAGGCAGCGCGCTGACTGAGTTGGCCCGCTCCGTTCACGCCCTCGGTGGCACGGTGGCGGAGAAGCGTGCCCGGATCGTGCAGACCCTGGTGGGTGCCCGCCTTGACCACGCCGCGATCCGTGAGGCCAGCGCCGCCACGTTCAGCTTCTCGGGCAATGTCGGCGCGACCGGCACCGACCGGCTCTCGCAGCAGCGCGCCAAGCGGGAGCAGCGGCGCATCGACGGTCTACTGGCCAACCGCCGCCGCACCTGACCAGCGGCCCTCATACTCGCGGCTTTGCCGCGTGATCCAACCGGTGGTCTGTGGCCACCGTTCATCCCGGCCCGGTCGAGCCTGCGGCTGACTGTGCCCGACGCCCAGGGAGGGCACCCAGCATGACTGCACCGCTCGAGCCGGCGTCTGTGGCGCCAGCGACTCCCCCAGCAGCGACACCGCCGGCCGGTCCGGCGGCTGCTGCCCCGTCGTCGGTTGCGCCGGCGACCGCACCGACCGTCACCCCGGCCGCGCCCGCGGCGCCGGCCCCGTTCGACCCCAGCACGCTCTCGCCTGAGGCGCAGGCGTACCTGGCGCAGCAGACCGCCGA